>WBUV01000257.1 GCA_008933525.1 Bacteroidales bacterium
GTATTGCATCGGTATTTAACACTACAACTGATAACTACAACTGGCAAACAAGCAATTTTACGCCACCAGCCAACAACAAGTTAGTTATTTACGAATTGCACATTCGCGATTTTGTATCGGATAGCTATATCCAAACCGTACTGGATTCCTTAAGTTACTTAAAAAAACTGGGAGTAAACGCAATTGAATTAATGCCAATTAACGAGTTTGAAGGAAACGATAGTTGGGGTTACAACCCATCTTTCTACTTCGCCCCCGACAAAGCATATGGCAAGCCAAACGATTATAAAGCTTTTATCGACGAGGCACATAGATTGGGAATGGCCGTTATTATCGATATGGTTTTTAACCATTCGTATGGTCAATCGCCGCTTGTTCAGATGTACTCAACCTCCGATGGAGCATCATTGGGAACTCCAACATCGAACAACCCTTGGTATAACACAACATGCCCTCACCCACCCTACTGCTGGGGATACGATTTCAACCACGAGAGTCTGCATACAAAATCGTTTATGGACTCGGTTGTTACTTACTGGCTAACAGAATACAAAGTTGACGGATTTCGTTTCGATTTCACAAAAGGCTTTACCAATACACCTAATGCTGGTTCTGCATTTGATTTACCTAGAATAAACAACCTAAAACGATTGGCCGATAAGATTTGGACCACAAATAGCAATGCCTATGTTATTTTGGAGCATTTCTGCGATAATTCAGAGGAAAAAGCCCTCTCCGATTATGGCATGCTTATTTGGGGTAATGTAACATACAACTACGGCGAAGCATCAATGGGATGGCTTACAAACTCGAACTTTTCAAGTGTTTCGGCAAAACAAAGGGGATGGCCAAATCCACATCTAGTTGGCTACATGGAGAGTCACGACGAGGAACGAATGATGTATAAAAATATAACGTATGGCAATTCAACAAACTCAAGTCATGATATTAAAAACATAACAATTGCGTGTAAAAGGGTTGAGTTGGCAGCGAATTTCTTTATCCCAATTCCAGGCCCTAAAATGATATGGCAATTTGGAGAGTTAGGATACGATTACTCTATCGATCACAATGGAAGGGTTGGGAAAAAACCTATTCGTTGGGATTATTACCTGCCCGATGATAGACGAGGAATATTTAACACTTTTGCTCATCTAAATAGATTAAAGCAAGAATACGAAGCTTTTTCTACCAACAATTACGATTATTCCTTAACCGGTGCAAAGAAATGGATTAAACTTGATGGCGTTGATATGGACGTGGTCATTCTAGGGAATTTCGACGTTAACCAAACAGATTTTACAATTGAATTTCCAACTACAGGTAAATGGTACGAATACTACACCAAAGATTCCATAAACCTAACAACAACATCGACAACATTTACAATGGCTCCAGCAGAATACAGGCTTTATACATCCAAGAAGATTATTAAGGATGATGTTTATGTTGGTATTGAGGATGTTAATAGTTCCTCAAAAAAATCGGAACTTAACGTTTGGCCGAATCCTAGCAACGGATTGTTTAATATCGAAATCAATTTAAATAAACCTTCCGCTGTTCAAATTGATGTATTTAACTTATTTGGGCAGAAAGTGTACAGCAACACAAAACACTTAATGGCAGGAATTTATGCCGAACCTATAGAGTTCTCTTCTAGGTTTACAAATGGTATTTACATAATTATGTTACAAACAAATGAGCAAACACTCAAGGGTAAATTGTCGTTATTTAGGTAGTTTGCTTGGGATTCGATGCGAAAACCTGCTCAAAATTGAGCAGGTTTTTCTATTTTTGGTAAAACAATCAATTTGAAGAAAACAACAATCATACTATACCTTATTTTCGCCCTATCGTGGAATACAATTTCACAGAACAACAAATTTGTCAATATTAACTCTGTTGGCATTGGGCTAAATCGAAATTTGATTATCCCTCACGATGACACATTAAAACCAATCACCAGCAATAGTATTAACCATTTTGAATTATTATTAACCCGACAAACAAATGGAGAAAAAGACTGGCATTCATTCATTAAATATCCAGAAGTAGGCATAGTGATAAAAGCACTCGATTTCAATAACCCAGAAGTATTAGGACATTCGCTTGGCGCATTACCGTTTTTAAACATTAAACTGGGATCGTATAGTAAATTTAACACCTCAATTAGAATAGGGGTAGGACTTGCCTATCTATCAAAGAAATACAATCAATTGAGTAACCCTTTAAATGTTGCTATTTCATCTTCACTTAATTTAATTGGAGATATGAACTTAACTATCGGTTATCCGATAACTGAAAGGATAATTATGAATTTAAATTTTAATGCTCTTCACCTATCCAACGGTTCAGTTAAAAAGCCTAACTATGGTCTTAATCTTATTGGGGTAGGAATTGGAGTAAACTATACAATAAACAAACAAAATCCTGTTAATTCAATACCCATAGAACAAAGACTATCAAATTCGTTCTATTGGATTTCTCTTGCAGGAGGTTTTAAGGAAGTTGGAGATGCTGGAGGGCCATTGTATTATCCTATCACTAGCCAATTCTCGTACATTAAACCTTTATACCATTATATTCAACTTGGGGCATCAATTGATTTGATCTACGACAAGTCAGCACGGTTTCATATACGAAAAGCAGGAAATACCTACAACCCTCCCAAAGATGACTTTAGTGCTGGAGTTTCATCACGTATACAAATCTCACTTAATAAAACCTGTTTTTACGGAGAACTCGGAATATACTTGTATAAACCGAATCCCCGCTTTCCAATCATCTACCAACGCTTAGGGTTTAATTATCAATTAAGCAGATTTCTTTATTACTTCATGGCACTCAAAACTCATGGAAATAGAGCCGATCATATTGATATTGGACTTGCAGTAAAACTCTAATACTTCACATAATGGCCAAATATTTTCCCATTCGAATAGGTTAAAGAAACAGTGCAATAACCTCCTCCATTTTCCTCACCAATATTAATTTCACAACCTTGTGAATTTGCATCAAAAGTAATTAAAAGGGTATTTCCCATTGAAGAGGTAAAAGCCGATGCTGCATAAATTGGTGGAGTAGAATGCTTTTGAAAGTGATACCAATAGTGACACCACTGCGATGGATGAGTATTCCTTGCAGTTATAGTGTGAGCGCTAGCATTGTAGTACAAATCAAAATATCCTCCATAAATTGTTACAATTACTCCGCTTGTATTTAGAAAGATTTTGCCCAGTGTTGCATCGTTACCGTTAGCCTTAGCAGAAAGTCCATCGGACAATGCCTTTTCGGTGGTTGCAAGCACCTGACTTGTTCCAGTATACGAATTACTTAACTGCACAGCACCTTTAGCTGAAGTTGAAGCATTAGAAATTGAAATCACAGCATCGCCCCCAATTACTTGCCTATTTGCAGATAGACTAATTGGACCAAGAGCCGATAAAGTTCCCTTGGTCAGTGTAGGCTCAGCACCAAAAGTTGATGCGGAGATATTAACTCCATTAATTTTGTAATTGCTACCAGAACTGATATTTATATCACCTGCAACATCGAGTTTATACAATGGGTTAACAGTTCCTAAACCTATACGTGATAAAGTAAAATCGCCATATATCAATGGAGGATTAACGTTTGTATTAGAGATATAGAGTTTATTTGAACCAGCCTCAGAGTATCCAGCTCTATAACCAATAAACACATTTCCTGTGCCGCTTTGATTGCTATATCCGGATTCAGTTCCCAGAAAAATATTTGTACTTCCATTTCGGATATTATAGCCCGCCTTACAACCTAAAACAGTATTATCGTTTGCTATATAGCCATTATTATGCTCAGCGCCACTCCTTCCTGCATCAATACCAATAAAAGTATTACGTTCTCCATTTTCGAGCCAATATCCTGCATTGGTCCCGATAAAAGTATTATCACGGCTAGTGGCAATTTTGTAACCTGCATTAATTCCCATAAAGGTATTAAACGAGCCAGCCCAACCGCTCGAATTAATGTGATACCCAGCACTAGTACCTATCATTACATTGTAATCCTGATTAGTATGCGAATATCCAGCACTTGAACCAATTAAAGTATTGTGTATTCCTGATGTTAATGAATAACCGGCATATTCGCCAATAACAATATTATTATTACCATTACTACTAATTGCAGAACTTTTTCCAATTACCACATTGCTATAGCCTGTTGTATTTGTTTTACCACACTCGTAACCTATAAACACATTACTACTGCCACTAGTATTAGCCAATCCTGAATTATAACCAATAAAAGCATTATAACTACCGCTTGTAATACTGCTACCTGCCATATATCCGAGAGTTGAGTTATATAAACCCGTTGTAAGATCCTCGCCACTTAAATGACCAATAAAGTAATTACTGGGGTTCAATTTGAGAAATTTGTTTGATATTGATTTTCCTTGGGTTGAAAGACCTCCCACGGCAAATCCGCCCTTGGCTCCTTTTGTTTCAGAATCATCCACATAAACTCTAGCACTATCGGGAGCAACAAACAACAAATTTCTTACCTCAACTGCCTTTCCTTGAGTTGATAATCCTCCAACGGCAAAACCTCCTTTGGCGCCCTTCGAACTTGCATACTCATTTACATATAGCCTTGCACTATCAGGCGTAATCCTAAAATACTCCAAATTACTTGCTTTTCCTTGAGTTGATAATCCACCAACGGCAAATCCGCCCTTGGCTCCTTTTGTTAATACGGCATCCTTTATATTGATTCTAACACCCTCCTGATATACCCCAAAAATCACCTCGCCTGCACTATTTTTTACCTCAAAAATGGGATCATCCGGATTAGTGGTTTCATTTCCTACAACCTCCAAGCTATTCGTAAAACTTAAATTTGGTAATTGCGTTATTGAGGAAGTTCCATTCCAAATAGCCATTTTTCCTGTAGCACCGCTACCAACCAAAATGGGGTTTTGCCATGAGGCACCTATTGCATCACGGGTCAACACTTGACCTGCAGTTCCTGCCAAATTCTGACTATCGTAAATAGCCGATCTAAAACGAGCAGTCCCATTAACATCGAGAGTAGCAGTAGGAGTTTTAGTAAGAAAACCCCACCGCATATTGGCCAAATCGTTATAGAACTTATTTGTAGCAACCCAAGCTCCTTCATTATTAACAAGGGTTTCACCTGTACTGCCTGGCACTAGCGGACCAACGGGACCTTGTTCTCCATCTTTGGTAATTATTGACCAAACACTTCCATTCCAAACATAGGATCTCTTATCGGAAATATTATAGTATGCCTGATTTACTTTAGGAGATGATGGCGATTCGTACAATTCACCTAACCATTCTATCGATATACCACTCTCGCCAGCGGGTGCCTCAAATTCTATCCAGTAACCGGGC
>WBUV01000258.1 GCA_008933525.1 Bacteroidales bacterium
TTGTGTGCCATTATAAAAAGCTGTTTTGTTTATAGTTGTTGGTCGATAGTTAGTTATGCCGTAACTATCTCCTCGTTTATTTTCTTTTGCTTTAACGTTGAGTTTGATTTTTCGTTCAAACTTTTAACAAGTATTTCTGAAATATCTTTAATGGGCATTTCCTCCTGAGCTGCGCTGAATGTTTTTTTACAAAGCGGACATGCTGTTGCTACAACATCGGTTTCCGAATTGGTAATTTGATTTATGGTTGATGCAGCAATTGTCCTTTTCTGCTCAGCGTTGGTATTGGTTATGCCTAAACTTCCGCCACAGCAAAGCGAATTATCGTGGGTTTGCTTGGTTGAGTCTACAACATTGCCTGCTTTACGCAACAGTTCTCTGGGTTCCTGAGTAATTCCTAAACCGCGGCTTAACTCGCAGGGATCGTGGTAGGCTATGTTTAAATCCGATTTATTTACCTTTAGTTTATTCTCGTTAATTAGTTGCAGCAAGAACTGGCTGTGGTGTAAAATTGGAATACTTAGGTGATAATTTTGTTTGAATTCCCTTGCACAGATTGGGCAAGTTGTAACTACCATTTCTGCACCCGATTGGAGTATTAGCGTGTTGTTTTTATCAATTAGCTGTTTTGCAGCTTGTACTTCGCCATTCATCTGTAATGGACGTCCGCAGCATATACTGCCATCCTTATCAATAAAAGTGTAATCGACCTTAGCCTCGTCAAGCAGCTTTAGCGTTGCTTTAAGAACCGATGGGGTTAAATGCCCCATACATCCTGCAAAGAATGCAACTTTTGCTTTTGGATAGCTAAATCCATTGATGTAGCTGTAGTTTTTATCGCCCCAGAGTTGATGCTCCTTGCGCTCATTTGTGCGAATAGCAGTAATTTCGATACCAACAGGGCAGGCCTCCACGCAACGCATACACATCATACAGGTTTCGCGCATACGCTCATCGGGCTGACTGTAGCGTAAATCCCTGATAAAGTATGCCGGCTGTGTATCGTTTATGTTTAAATCGGTGCTTAACTGGCAGGAATCAATACAAATTCCACAGCGCGAGCAAGCGCTAACCTCAATTTTAGTGAATGTTGAGTGCGTTTCTTTTTCCTTTACTCCATATTTCCTTAGGAAAATAAGCAGTATCTCTGCAGGAATATGCATATACCTGGAGAATGGTAACGTTACAAAGAACATTCCCAGCGCAAAGGAGTATGCCCACCAGGATGGGTAGTAAAGTTGGTCGAGCGGTAGGTTGTAGATTACCTGCTGCCCAAGGAAGTTGGTGAAGAAGTGTCCGGTATTGTAAAGTCCTGCCGTAACGCTTTCGGCAAGAATTCTTAAAGGGAATATAAACCAAAGAGATGTAAGTGCAATTCTATCAATTAGTATGTGCTTGGTGGTTTTTCGCATTCCAAGAATACGGCTCTTCATACGCTTAAAGAATGCCAAGCAGATTCCCGATATCACCACAAATAGGAAGAAATCCATTAGGAATGTGAAAATCTCCTCGTATTCGCGTAGGGGCGATAAGTCGTGACGGAAAAACTCGAAGAAAATAGGGTAGTAGGGAGGGTTTATGTTACTGTGTGGATATATTCTAGATTCTAAATTCCCCAAAACAATCAGCATAAACCAACCAAAGGCAAGGCTCATATGCATGTAGCCAAGTAATGGGTTCTTCTGGAATATTTTTCGATGGAATAACCCTTCCATCATCGATTCCCACATTGCCTTAATGGTACGCAACGAGAATAATCGTTTCCAAACTATTTTCTGTTCTCTACGCGATAATCTGATAATCCAGAATGTCCACATTCCAATAATGTAGAGCATTACAAAGGCTAAGCCAATGGAGAACGGGAGGACGAATGGATGGTACTTCATACTCTGAAATTTTGGTTGGCTTTACGAACCAATTTTACAATATTCCGGGTGTTTACGTTGCGCGGACAGGCAAGGATGCATTTACCGCAGAGCATGCATTTTTCGGACTCGGTAATTGCCTCCATAAGTTCTCCACGACGAATGCTGTGACACATCTCCCTGAAACTAAAAGCGGTGAACTTTCCGGCTGTACAGGTTGCCGTACAGCTGCCACAGGCAATGCAGTGCTTAAAGGTTTCGTCCCTTTCGGCAATCCATTCACCCAGAGTTAAATTGGCTTTATCTAAATCGTGAATTTTGATTTCAAGCGGTGCATATCCAAAATCAACCATACACTATTTGCTTAAGTATTTATGTATTTCGATAGCTGCAGAACGAGCTGCATTAACTGAATCGGTTATGTTGCTTGGTCCGGAGCAGGCTCCTGCCACAAAAACACCTTCTACACCTGTTCCAATTGGGTTTAGGTGATAGTCGGCCACGGCAACAAAGCCATCCTTGTTGGGCTTTAAGCCCAAGCCCGATATCAACTCAATGGTTCCTAATGCTGGCGACATCCCAACCATTAGCACAACCATATCCACCGACATCTTTAGCGGGCGTGATGACAATGTATCTTCTGTTTTTATTTGAACACGGCCACCGTCCAGTTCACTTGCCTCGGAGAGACGTCCACGAATAAAGTTGATACCAATTTGTTGTGCTTCTTTGTATAAATCCTCGTAACCGGGGCCAAACATCCTTAAATCCATATAAAGGCTATACACTTCAGCTGCAGGAATCGCCTCCTTAACCTCAATGGCTTGCTTTACAGCAGTTACACAGCAAACCTTGGAACAGTAAGGTTTATTTACCTTTTCATCTCTACTGCCAACACAATGGATAAATGCAATTTTACTTGGGGTAGAGCCATTCTTCATAACGGGCTTACCGTGCTTTGCAAACATCTCCTCCAGTTCAGCCGAGGTTATTACATTCTCGTAAATACCATAGCCGTACTCCTCCTTCTTTTCGGCAGGGAAAAGTTCAAAACCAGTGGCTAGTAGAATTGCATCGGCCTCAAAATTCTTGCCTTTTGTGGCAAGCACAAACCTATTCCCCGATTTTGTAACCGACGATATGGCTGTAGATAGCATTATGGAAGGATTCCCATTTAAGCGCGATTTTAGACTATTAACAACCTCGCTGGTGTGTCTGCGATTTGGAAAAAGTCTGTCCCATTTGGCTGCATTGCCGCCGGGCTGTCCCTTTTTCTCAAAAATGATAACGTTGTAACCCAGAGTTGCCAGTTGATTAGCGGCCTCAAGACCTGCTACCCCGCCTCCAATAATTGCTACTTCCTTACCCATATGTTTGTGTTTAGTGTTTGGTTATTCTTCAAATTGGTTCATTCTCAAATTTTCAAACTGAAAAATTGATATGATTTGGTTTTTCTGGTAGTGGCAAATCCTCGCCATTTGCTCCCTTGAACTTTTTAGAAGGGTCGTATTCAACTCCAATCTTTTTGAGCAGTGGCTCAACATCCACCTGATGCATTTGCATACCCATTTCCCAAGGGTCGAAACCAAGAACTAGCCCGGCAACCTCCTCGTAAGTTAGAACTGGAATTCCATAACCATTCTCGCCGTATGTTTTATGCTCCATTTCGGCTAAAGCGTATTGCCATCTATCCATAAAGTAGTTGCAACCAGGGCAGTTGGTGATAATGAAATCGGGTTTGAAAGGCTCCATGGATTCAAACTTCTTTTTCGATGCTGAAATAGAGTAACCACGGTTTGCTTTTACCAAGTATTGCCTAAATCCAAATCCACAGCAGTGGCGGCGCTCAGGGTAGTCAATAACCTCACCACCAAAAGTCTCAACTAAACCGGCTAAAACCTGAGGATACTCTGCTCCACCAACCCCTTTGTTGGGGAACATTTTGGCATAGTGGCAACCAATATGGTCAACAACTTTTAGAGGCTTACCAGTTTCTTTATTAATCAGTTTATATTTTGCCTTGGCAGCAATCTCATTTCTGAATTTAAAAAGAACATCGCTGGTATGTGCAAGGTTTTTTGGCTCAACAAAATCCCTATTTGTGGCTTGTTTTAGAAAGTTGATGACTTTCTTTTTTTCATCAGGAAAATGGTGCCAAGTTTCAAGTATCTCGGTGTATATTCCAAACGATGTAACACACGAAGGATTGTAGTTTTCATAGCCAGCCTCTTTCATTAAGGAAAAGTTTCGGGCCACTACTGTTTGTATTGTTTCAAAAGGCACAACCTCGGAGTGATAGCCAATACCTGTACATGTTGTATGGTTTTCGCTTTCGTAGATATCCTTACCAAGAACATCTTTTAGTATTCTCAGGTAGATATTTTCGCTCCCGGGCCATATGGTTTGACGGATACAGCTACGAACGTAGTAGAATTTATCGTCGGCTATTTCCTTTTGGTAATCGTCCCAAACTTTCTTTTTACCATCCTTAATCATTGGGCTATGATTTAGCGTTTATGTTTATTGATACTATTGACAGTATATGCTTCGCTGAAATACTCGGAACTCTTATTGGTACTGTCGCCAATCTCTTTATTTAGCTCTTTGGCTTTTGCAGCCGAGAATTTCTCAATTTTATCGAAAAATTCAATTCCACCAGTTACTTCAAATATTTTATAGAGTTCGTCGAGATTTTCCTTTGAAACCACCCGCATTGCTCCGGGGCCATTGGAGTTGTAGTTGGCACCCACTTTTTTAAGAACTGTTTCGCGGTTATCTCTAACCCATTGCCAAACGGGACCTTGCTCAGGAAAAACATCCAACGATAAATGGTCGAAATGAACACAGTAACCACTTTCGAGGATTGTATTGCCGATCATTCGTTTTAAGTTTAGCTGCTGACGTCCTTTTTCGGATTCAACAAATAGACCTGTATCAATTGAAAGTTTGCGAAGAGCTTGAATAATCAAACCCGGGGCATTATTACGTGGACAACGAGTTTTACAGCTCATACACTCGCCGCAGTACCATATGGTATCGCTTTTTAGCAACTCCTCAATAACAGAATCGTCGCGGGTTTGAACAAGGTTTGCAATATTTCGTGGCTCGTAGTTGTAAACCTCTGCAGCAGGACAAATTGCTGTACAAGTACCACAGTTAATACAGCCACTAATCCCCTCAACAAACCGAACATCGCTATTGAGTTTATCGAATAATTTTCCCATTTTCCTTTAAATTACCGTAACATCAGCCGTCTAAATAAACTAAACGTTGATGTTATTGCATTAACAAGCAAAAGTAAAAATTTATATGATTCTGAGGTAAAAAATGGTTGGTACTATGCTGTGATGTGGTGTAATATGTTGAATAATAGTGTAATGATTAGATAATTTTAAGTGATTCTAAGTTGGAGAGATGAGGGACGTGGGAAGTAGGAAGATGGAAGCAGGAAGTAAAATGTAAAATTTATAATGCAAAATGTAGAATGATGAATTTATAAGATAAAGCCCCAA
>WBUV01000259.1 GCA_008933525.1 Bacteroidales bacterium
AACATACTCAATAGTACCATCCTCTTCTGCTACAATCTGAACACGACTATCGCGAACAACAGACTCTTCCAATCCAGTTCCAACAATTGGAGCTTCTGGATTCAATAAAGGAACAGCCTGGCGCATCATGTTCGATCCCATAAGTGCACGGTTAGCATCGTCGTGCTCAAGGAATGGAATTAGCGAAGCTGCAATTGATGCAATTTGGTTAGGAGCAACGTCCATTAAATCAACGGTTTCCTTCTCTGCAAGAGGGAAGTCGCCTTCGTAACGTGCTTTTACTCTAGGGTTTACAAATTCTCCATTATCACTCAAAATAGCATTGGCCTGAGCAATAATTTTTGCTTCTTCTTCCTCTGCGCTCAAGTAAACAACATCATCGTTAGTTAATCCAACCTTTCCGCTGTCAGTCTTACGATAAGGAGTTTCAATAAATCCTAAATCATTAATACGAGCAAAAACGCAAAGTGAAGAAATTAGACCGATGTTTGGTCCTTCAGGTGTTTCAATTGGACATAAACGTCCATAATGTGTATAGTGTACGTCGCGAACCTCGAAACCTGCACGCTCACGCGATAAACCGCCTGGTCCTAATGCTGATAAACGACGCTTGTGAGTCATCTCAGCAAGAGGGTTGGTTTGATCCATGAATTGCGATAGCTGATTGGTACCGAAGAACGAGTTAATTACCGACGATAGGGTCTTAGAGTTAATAAGATCTATTGGAGTAAATACCTCGTTATCGCGAACGTTCATTCTCTCGCGGATTGTTCTAGCCATACGGGCTAAACCTACGCTGAACTGAGCAGCTAACTGCTCTCCAACAGTACGAACACGGCGGTTACTCAAGTGGTCAATATCATCCACATCAGCTTTTGAGTTGATTAGTTCAATCAAATACTTGATGATTTCGATGATATCTTCTCTTGTAAGTACCTTTGTATCCGAAGCTGTATTTAGATTCAGTTTTTTATTGATACGGTAACGTCCAACCTCCCCTAAATCGTAACGTTTATCGGAGAAGAATAACTTCTCGATAACATCGCGGGCAGTAGCCTCATCGGGTGGTTCGGAGTTACGGAGCTGCCTATAAATATGAACCACAGCCTCTTTTTCAGAGTTACACGGATCCTTTTGCAGCGTGTTATAAATAATGGCAAAATCAGAAATGCTCTGGTTTTCTTTGTGAATTAGAATCGACTTAGCGCCAGAATCAACAATGGCATCAACGTGCTCATTCTCAATAACTGTTTCACGATCAAGAATGACCTCGTTTCGTTCAATGGAAACTACCTCGCCGGTATCCTCATCAACGAAATCTTCTACCCATGTTTTTAATACGCGGGCTGCAAGTCGCTGACCAACAACTTTCTTAAGGTTAACCTTAGAAACCTTAATTTCGTCGGCCAAGTTGAATATTTCAAGAATATCTTTGTCACTTTCGTAACCAATGGCTCTCAACAATGTGGTAACTGGTAATTTTTTCTTACGATCGATGTAAGCGTACATCACATTGTTAATATCGGTAGCAAACTCAATCCACGAGCCCTTGAAAGGAATAATACGTGCAGAGTATAGCTTAGTACCATTTGGGTGGATACTTTGACCGAAGAATACGCCAGGTGAACGGTGCAATTGAGAAACAACAACACGCTCGGCGCCATTTATTACGAATGTTCCCCTAGGAGTCATGTAAGGAATGGTACCTAAGTACACATCTTGAACAACAGTATCAAAATCCTCATGCTCAGGGTCGGTACAATAAAGTTTTAGCTTTGCCTTTAAAGGAACGCTAAAGGTTAATCCACGATCTAAGCACTCTTCAATGGAGTATCTTGGTGGATCAACATAATAATCGAGGAATTCCAGAACAAAGTTGTTTCTGGTATCGGTAATAGGGAAATTCTCTAAAAAAACCTGAAATAGCCCCTCGTGCTTTCTCTCTTCAGGTGTAGTTCCTAACTGGAAGAACTCAACGAAAGACTTAAGTTGAATCTCCAAAAAGTCAGGATAATCGAAACGACTCTTAGTTTTAGAGAAGTTAATTCTGATGTTATTGTTATTTTGAGACATTGCGTTGGAATTTGTTGAACCGTAAAACATAACAATAAAAAGGCTTAGAATCTAAATTAATAGATTCTAAACCTTATACCTAATATAGGCTTGTGCTATTTAAGTTCAACTTCTGCTCCAGCTTCTTCTAGTTGTGCTTTAAGAGACTCAGCTTCTTCCTTAGAAGCACCTTCTTTAACTGCCTTTGGAGCAGCGTCTACAAGGTCTTTAGCTTCTTTAAGTCCTAAACCTGTAAGTTCTTTTACAAGTTTAACTACTTGAAGTTTAGCACCACCCGCTGATTTTAGAATAACATCAAACGAAGTTTTTTCAGCAGGTGCAGCACCACCAGCAGCAGGTGCAGCAGCAACAGCTACAGCGGCTGCAGCAGGTTCAATGCCGTATTCGTCTTTTAGAATCTTGGCTAATTCGTTAACTTCTTTAACTGACAAGTTTACCAAGTCTTCTGCAAATTTTTTAAGATCTGCCATTTTGCTAAGTATTTAAATTGATTTTAAACTAAAATTATTGTTCCTTTTCAGAAAGTGTTTTAACAACACCAGATAGAATATTTCCGCCTGATTGTAACGAAGAAATAACATTCTTTGCAGGTGATTGTAACAGTGCAATAACATCGGCAATAAGCTCGTTTTTGCTCTTAAGTGATGCTAGTGCTTCAAGTTGGTTCTCACCTATATAAATGGATTCCTCCACAAAGGCAGCTTTCAGTAAGGGTTTTGGAAATTCTTTTCGAAAATCCTTGATTAGCTTTGCAGGTACATTACCGGTTTCAGTAAACATCACTGAAGTTGAGCCTTTTAAAGATTCAAACATAGCTGTAAAATCAGATTTTCCGCTACGTTCAAGGGCTTTCTTCAGAAGGGTGTTTTTAACTACCACTAATTTTACCTGCTTGTCAAAGCAAACTCTTCTGAGTTTGCTCGTTACTTCTGCGTTTAGTTCAGAGGTATCCGCAAGGTAAAAATGAGGATAATGTTTAATCTGCTCAGTAAGCTTATCAATCAGTAAATTTTTATCTTCCCTTCTCATAGTAAATTGGGTCTGTGAAACGGTTATTAATTCGCCGCTGAGATTGCCTTAGTATCTATGGATAAACCAGGGCTCATCGTTGTTGAAATAAAGATACTCTTAATGTAAGTACCTTTAGCCGATGATGGTTTCAACTTAATAATTGTGTTGATAAACTCCATAGCGTTTTCGACGATTTTCTCAGGATCGAATGAAACCTTCCCGATTGACGAATGGATAATACCAAACTTATCAACCTTGAAGTCAATCTTACCCTGTTTAACCTCATTAACAGCTTTATCAACCTCCATAGTAACAGTGCCACTCTTTGGGTTAGGCATAAGACCACGTGGACCTAAAATACGACCGAGAGCGCCAATCTTTGCCATAACAGTAGGCATAGTAATAATAACGTCAACATCGGTCCATCCACCTTTAATCTTCTCGATATACTCATCGAGACCTACATAATCGGCTCCTGCTTGTTTCGCAGCTTCTTCTTTGTCAGGTGTACAAAGTACCAAAACGCGTACTTTTTTTCCTGTTCCGTGAGGAAGAGTAACCACACCACGAACCATTTGATTCGCTTTACGTGGATCTACACCTAATCGAACATCAATATCAACTGATGCGTCGAATTTGGTATAAGTAATCTCCTTCAACAGTGCAGCTGCTTCAGAAAGTTTATATTGCTTATTAGGGTCGGTTTTCGACAGAGCAATCTTCCTGTTTTTAGTCAGTTTTGTCATTGCGCAAAAGAGGTTTAATGTTAATTAACTGGAAATTCTCCAGTTACAGTTATACCCATGCTCCGGGCTGTACCTGCTACCATCTTCATCGCAGACTCCAGAGTGAAGCAGTTCAAATCGGGCATCTTGTCTTGCGCAATTTGCCTAACTTGTTCCCAGGTTACCGAGGCAATTTTTTTCCTGTTTGGCTCAGCCGATCCACTTTGTTGTTTTGTAACTTCTAACAACTGTACTGGAACGGGAGGGTTTTTCACAACAAAATCAAAAGATTTGTCGCTGTAAACAGTAATCACAACTGGTAATACTTTACCTGCCTGTGATTGAGTTCTTGCATTGAATTGCTTGCAGAACTCCATAATGTTTACCCCCTTGGAACCAAGAGCAGGACCAATTGGCGGTGATGGGTTTGCCGCACCACCTTTAACCTGGAGTTTTATAAATCCAGCAACTTCCTTAGCCATAGTGCTTGTGCTCTTTAATTTTTACTCCTTTTCTACTTGCATAAAACTTAACTCCAGAGGAGTTTTACGGCCGAAGATTTTCACCATAACCTTCAGCTTCTTCTTTTCGTCATTTACTTCCTCGATGATACCAGAGAAGGAGTTAAACGGACCGTCTATTACCTTAACTGTTTCACCAACGTAGTAAGGAACATTCAATTCCTCATCGCTATCAACTAACTCATCAACCTTTCCAAGGATTCTGTTCACCTCGGAAGTTCGAAGAGGTATAGGATCTCCAGTTCTTGGATCACCTAAAAAGCCCATAACGTTAGGAATGTTTTTTAAGATATGAGGAATTTCACCTACCAAAGTCGCTTCTATTAAGACATATCCTGGATAGAAAATCCTTTCCTTACTGATTTTTTTACCATTTCTTATTTGGTAAACCTTTTCAGTAGGGATAAGAACTTGAGAAATAAAGTCTTGGAGTTTCAAACGAATTATCTCGTTCTCAACATACTCCTTAACCTTTTTCTCTTTACCTCCAATGGCTCTAAGAACATACCATTTCTTAATATTCTCTTCCATTTTAGTCCCGAATCTGCTTATTAGTTAAGCATTTGGTAAATTAATTTCATCATGTTCTCAAAACTGATGTCCATGACGAATACTACCAGTGCTATTAATAGGGAAGCTATCATAACAATTAAGGCACTGGATTGAAGTTCTTTCCATGTTGGCCACGAAACTTTTTGCACCATTTCGGTGTAAACTTCGTGAAAGTATTGTGTTATCTTCATGATAAACAAAGATTATTTTTAGCACGGGAGGAGCGACTCGAACGCCCGACACTCGGTTTTGGAGACCGATGCTCTACCAACTGAGCTACACCCGTGTGTAAAGGTTGATAGTATTTTTCAACTATCAACCTTGTTGGTATTACTCTACAATCTCAATTACCTGACCAGCACCTACAGTACGTCCACCCTCGCGGATAGCAAAACGTAAGTTTTGGTTGATAGCAACTGGGTAGATAAGCTCTACAGTAATAGTAACGTTATCGCCAC
>WBUV01000260.1 GCA_008933525.1 Bacteroidales bacterium
GCCATACATTTACACCATCGTTCCGTGGAGAATTCTCCGCAATAGGATCTAACTATGCATTCTCGACAACAAACAACGAAGATCCCGGGAAAGCATACAGCCATGAATACAAAATTGGGCACTACGAAACTCGTGGCGACTTGTACTATCTGGTAAATGAAAAACATTCCGTTGAAGGAGGAATAAGCCTTATTTACTACAACCTGAATAGAGGGACTGTCAACCCATATGGAAATGAATCCCTCAGACTAAAAACACCACTTGGTTCAGAAAAAGCCATTGAAAGTGCCATTTATATATCGGATAGTTACGATATTACAAGCAACCTTAACTTCGTGATGGGGCTCAGATATTCCTTATTCAGCCCTATTGGCGCCAAGGATGTTTACAAATATAGCCCAAACAGTCCGTTCGATAAACGTTATATCACAGATACATTACATTTTGAGAATAACGAAATCATCAAAACATACTCATTGCCCGAGGCACGTATTTCTATCACCTACAAAACGGACTCCAATGGCTCGCTAAAGCTATCGTTCAACCAATCGCAGCAAAGTATATTCATGCTCTCGAACACACTATCGGTGGCACCAAATACGCAGTGGAAACTATCCGACTATCATTTAAAACCATCGAGAAGCAATCAGGTTTCGTTTGGAGTATTCAGGAATTTCCCTTCGAAGAGCATTGAGGCGTCTATAGAGATATACGGGAAGCAAACCTCTCACTTTTCAGAATTTAAGGATGGTGCCGATTTTATAAATAATCCCATAACAGAAACCCAGATAATACAAGGCAATCAATCGGGATATGGTTTAGAAGTCCTACTCAAAAGAACCAACAGAAAACTAGAAGGCTGGTTATCGTACACCTACTCAAAATCGACCATTAAAGTTGATGGAAAACAACCTTGGCAAAAAATTAACGATGGAAATCCTTACCCATCAAATTACGATATTCCGCACGTGCTAAACCTAGTGGCCAATTTACACTTATCGCGCAGAATAACATTCTCTACAATTGCAACTTACCAAACCGGCAAACCTGTAACATATCCCCTATCAATATTTTATATAAACGGAGTACCATATATCGATTATTCAAAAAGGAATGAATTTAGAATTCCGGAGTACTTTAGGGTAGATTGCTCGCTTGCACTAGAAGGAAATCTTAAAAAGAAAAAAGCGATGCATAGTTCATTCATGATAAGCGTTTACAATGCACTCGGAAGAAAGAACCCTTACACAGTATACTTTAAATCAGAAAATGGCGTGATTAAAGGCTACAAATACTCCGTCATTGGTGTACCTCTTGTAACTTTCACATGGTTAATTAAATTAGGAAATTATGCAACGGATTAAACTTTTTATACCCATAATACTACTGGCGACTATTTCGTGTATTGAGCAATTCACTCCAAAATACGAAAAAGAGCTAACGAACAAGTATATTATTACCGGCGAAATAAATGATATTGAGGGATATCAGTACATCACTATATCCATGACATCGCCCATCGACAAGCCTAATTTTCTACCATTAACCGATTGCATTGTTGAGGTACACGACGACAAGGATAATAAGTTTATTTTCTCCGAATTTGAGGATGGAAAATACAGATCGTACATTAATGGGAATTTTCTTGTTCCGGGAACATCGTACAAGGTTAGGATAGAAACACCTGCGGGAGAAACAATTGAATCGGATTACGACCAAATGCCAATTTGCCCCAACATTGATAACGTATACTACGAGCGAGTAGATTTACCCACAAGTAATCCCAACGAATTTGTAAATGGTGTTCAATTTTACGTTGATGTTAAGGGTTCGGAGAATGATAGCCGATTTTACCGATGGGAAATTGTTGAAACATTCGAATACCACTCATTCTACCCAATTCAGATATACTACGATGGAAGGTTGAACAAAATTGAGCCCGACTACTCAAAGTACTACTGCTATCAAACGCAACCAGTTAAAAATATTTACACAGTAAATACCAGTTCATTACTTAATAATAACTACAAAAAGTTACCATTACACTTTGTTGACAATACAACACAAAAACTGCAACATCAGTATTCTATAGAAATCACTCAGTTTGCGTTAAGTAACGAAGCCTATACATACTGGAATCAACTTCAGCAAAACGCAACGGATCAGGGTGGATTATTCGACAGGCAGCCCTTTAACGTTATAAGCAACCTTAAATCGACAAAAAACTCCGAAGTTAAGGTTCTCGGGTTCTTTTATGCTTGTTCAAAAAAGAGTAAAAGGTACTTCTTCAGCAATATCCCCAACCTAAACTTCAACTTTTTCGGGATGTGCGAGCCACAAAAACTCGAAATGGGATTTTCCCCCTATTCTCCGGAGGATTACCCAGTTTACTGTGTAATCATGGAAGATGGTTCGCTAGGAGTTGCCTCCTCGCAATGTTTCGATTGCACCTTACTTGGAGGAACTACCACAAAACCAACATTCTGGCCTAACTAAAAGATTTATCACAATGAAAATTATAGTAATAAAACTCCTCCTTTTACTTTTGTTTATTCCAGAATTAATCCATGGAATAAATAATCAACCAGAAAAAATAGCTGTATTCACAGACAGGAATCTATATATCTGCAACGAAAAAATCCTATTCACGGCCACAATACAATCAAATAACACCAATAAAGCGGAGTTCAGCAGTGTGCTTTATGTTGAATTAATATCGCCCGATGGCGAAAGTTTTTCCAAGTCGAAATTTGCCATAAAAAACAGCATATCGAATGGCAGCATATTAATCCCAGGCAATATGCTTTCGGGAATATACTATCTGAAAACATACACAAAATGGATGCGTAATTTTGGTCCCGAGTGCTATTCGTATACTCTAATAAAAGTTGTGAATCCATTTAAAAATGGAATTCTCAACATCGATCAAAAATCATATAAAATAAAATCATACATCGATTCTAGCAACGTTGAAAATACTGATGTACAAATTATCATCCCAAAAACTAGCTTTTCGACCAGAGAATCAACAAACCTCAGTGTTAAAGTCAAGGAAAAAATTAAGGATGATATCCAAACCATGACCATATCCGTTGCACCAAAAGGCACGGTAATTAACACGATAGTTTTACAGAATACAGATTCGCTCCAAAATAAAGAAATTGACTACAAACCAGAAACAAAGGGAATCTCGCTAAGCGGAAAAGTTTTGTCATCGAAAAACAAACCACTAATTAACACACGTGTAAATCTCTCAGTAATTGGGAACAACGATATTATTACACAGTATTCCGATTCCTTGGGTAAATTCAATTTTGGCTTTCTGGATTACTACAATAGTAAAGACCTGTTTATTAGCGCCGAAAGCAAAGATGATAACGAAACACCCAAATTGCTTATCGATAACGACTTTTGCAACAAAGAGATAGCCTTACAGTTTCATCCGTTTACACTTTCTGAAACTGAAAAAAACACCGTTCTAAAAATGGCTCAGAATTTACAGGTAGACAGCCTATATAATAATGACACGATAAAAACTGCAGATTTTGAATCGGAATACACCCATCCATTCTACGGAAAACCATCAAAATCGATCTATTTCGACAAATATGTATTACTCCCAACAATTGATGAGTACTTCTCGGAGTTTATAGGCGATGTTGCTATAAAAAAACGAAACGGAAAGCGATACTTTAAAATTCAGGGATTCCAATCGGCAATGCAAATCTACGACCCTTTAGTGATGATTGATTTTATTGCAATAGAGAATCACGACCTATTGCTATCGATAAATCCTCAGAACATTTCTCATGTCGAAATAATAAACGAGCCATATGTAAAGGGTAGCGCTACTTACGGTGGAGTAATTAGCTTTATATCAAAAAAGAGAAATTTTGCAGGAATTGAACTTCCTAAATCTGGCCTGTTTATCAACTATAGCTTCTACAAACCAATTAGCAATATTAATACAGATGATTTTGTTGCTAAAAACCCTGATGCCAGAAACACACTTCTTTGGGTCACCACTAATAATTTTGGCAAACCAAACAACGATTCATTCACTCTTAAAACTGGCGATACACCTTGCGATTACACAATAATTGTTAAGTGTATAGATAAATCAGGGAATATTTATTCTACAAGTAAAACAATCAGTGTTTTAGAGTAAATTAAAGCTTCCGATCATGAAAAGAATATTGATTTGCACAAAAATAGTTGTTATTGCGGCACTAGCATTGCTGCTATCGTGCGACGACAACAACTCAACAATAGAGGAACAGGTGACTAAAGTAACCTACCCCATTGGAGGTGACGTATTTATTCGCGAGGGAATTCTTACAATTGAATGGACCGATGATGTTAGTTCCCACGTTCGCATTAAACTTTACAAGGGCAATACTCGAATACTTAGCATAACAGAATCGACTGAGAACACCGGTAAATACACTTGGTTAATTCCCGATAGCCTAGAGAACGGAAACGATTACAGAATAAAAATATTTAGCAATACCGACGACTTTATTTTTTACCAAAGCAACGAATTCAAGATATTGGGTAAAGCCGGAGTATCAGTGTATGTGGATCCAAGAGATAATCAATCTTACAAAATAGTAAAAATTGGCAACCAATGGTGGTTTGCCGAAAACTTCAACTACAAAACATCTAGCGGCTCTTGGGTTTACGACAACAATGAATCGAACAGCAACGATTGGGGACGACTTTACGACTTGCAAACAGCCGTTTCGGCTTGTCCCAACGGCTGGCAACTTCCATCAGATGAGGACTGGAAAACCCTTGAACTGTTTATCGGCCTAAAAACCACCGACATTAACAGAGATGGCCCCAGAGGTAGATATGAAGGCATCCTATTGATGGAGAATGGAGGACTAGATTTTAATATAAAATTCGGGGGTTTCTTTAATTACTTCAACGCTTCGTTTTTCAATTCATGGGTTGAAGCCAACTTTTGGAGTTCAACTAAATACTATAGCTATTCGGCTTGGTCACGAAAATTTAACTACGGCTATGGAACAATAACTAGAACTAGAGTAAACTTGGAGAATGGGCTATCGGTAAGGTACTGCAAATACGAATTCTGAGTTTTTGTAATGTAAATTATCATTATGATTATATTCATCTGATAATCATAATGATTCATTTCTCTAATTATTATGCTACTCTGTAGCTTAAATATAAGTCAACCGCCTACTTTTCTAAAGTCTTTTGCCGCTATGCGGCTCAAAAAACTGCAATATTTTTAAGTCATAACAGGATTAAGGAGCAAATGCCCCGTTGGAGCGCAATAACAAAATGCTCAATAAGGTTAGACTTTCGTAAAT
>WBUV01000261.1 GCA_008933525.1 Bacteroidales bacterium
GGAAAATACTGTTCGCCTTGTTCAGGAAATAAATGCAGCGAATGTGGAGCAGCGTGCAGGTAGCGAGCAGGTAAATATGGCCATCCAGGATCTAAATATTCAAACTCAACGCACAGCCTCTGCTGCGGAAGAACTGACTAACCAAGCTCTAGCATTGAAGAAAAATTCGGCTGTTCTGATTAAGAACGTTAGTTTTTTTCACTTCGAAACTTCACGCGCGAAGCAAAATGTGTTTCATAAGGTAAATTATCGCCATATTGAGGATTCTTTAAAGGAAAAGGAGAGTGAATACGTAGAATACTAAGTATACAGCTACTTGGTTAAGCAATGGATTTTTATAGTATCGAACACCTGAGAACTGGAACTGTTAGGCAGCAGAATGCCTACAATGTGCTCAACAAACACTCAGTTTTTTATAAGTTAAAGGAATTTTCCCCAATTCTTGTCGGATCTATACCAATTAATATCGATATCAAAACTAGCGATTTGGATATTATTTGTTGCTGGAAGAATAAATATCAGTTTGCATCTACGTTGACTATGTGCTTTGGACATGAAAGGGGCTTCGCTCTCTCTGAAAAAATAATCAGAAACAAAGAAGTGATTATTGCCCGTTTTTCGACTAACAGTTTTAACATAGAGATATTCGGACAGGATAAACCCACATATTTGCAAAATGGCTACCTTCACATGATTATTGAACACAAAATTTTAATTGAAAAAGGAGAGGATTTCCGTTTGCAAGTTATTCAGTTGAAGGAACAAGGCTATAAAACTGAACCAGCATTTGCGCATTTGCTTAATTTGAGTGGTGATCCTTATGATGAACTTCTAAAGTTTAAAAATTATGGAGAGTAAACTAAAAACGCTTGGTGTTGCAGGGTCATTTGCAATTTATTTTTCAGCTGCGCTGTTAATGTTTTTATTAACCAAGTATGCTATTCCTTTTATGAGTTCGGTTACTGGACAGGAAACAGTTCTTTTTTGGTTTATAATTGCGGGCCTTGGTGTTTTTCTGCCGTTGATTATTACTGGATATTTTATACTAAAATCCGAAGGGTGTTTATTGTCCAAAGAAACACTGCGTGATCGATTACGCTTTAAAAAAGTTACTAAAAGTGACCTTTGGTGGAGTTTTGGTGGATTGTTGCTGGTTTTATTGATTAGTGGTGCCTTGATGAAACTTATGGTTTTACTCTTAGGCGAGTTCGACCATACTCCTGCATTTATGGCATTTGAGCCGTTATCCACTGGGCGATACTGGCTGCTTGCGGTTTGGTTACCTTACTGGATTTTGAATATTCTAGGTGAGGAGTTTCTTTGGAGGGGAGTAATGCTGCCGCGTCAGGAAGTAGCCTTTGGAAAATATACCTGGGTATTACATGGCTTTGGCTGGGGTATTTTTCATGTTGCTTTTGGTTGGCAATTACTTATAACCCTAATGCCGTTAATGTTTATTCAATCCTACATTGTTCAGAAAACTAAGAACTCTTGGACTGGGGTTATCATGCATGGTGGTATTAATGGTCCAAGCTTTATTGCAATTTCTTTTGGTTTAATTTAGGTGAAGTGATAAAAATAGCAAAGCGCATGGTCTAGAAATAAGAACATGCGCTTTATTATTTATGTTTTTGCGTTAGAAGGCTCCGCCGCCTTTGAAACTTGCGTCATCGGCACGACCGCGATTTTTGTTTTGGAAATTGTTGAATCGGTACGAAAAGTTTAGCATAACAACAGGCCCTTCTCCCCGAACAGTATAGTTATTGTCGAAAGTTGGGCTATCAAAATTGATGTTAAGCTTTACTGAGTCAAAAATATTCCGAACGCTTACCCCAATGCTACCCTTGCCTTTCATTATAGGTTGATTCACCGCTAGGTTTGCCACGTAGAAACCCGACACATCGCCATTTGCATCAACACTTGCCGCTCTATAGTAACCTACGGCTTGTATTCTTGTTCCCCATTTTAGGTTGAAATTTGAAACCACTCTGGCATCCCAAGTGTTTGTTTCTTTTTCGTTCTCGGTGGAGTTTACCAAAGTGTTCAGTTTAAAATGGTAGATATTTGCCCCTGTACTTAGTTGCCACCACTTGGCTATTTTGAAATCCAATCCAATTTCCTCGCCAAATGCAACTTGCTGATTCGCATTGGTTAGTTGGTGGATCATAATTCCATCGTTGCGCATTGTACGAATAGGGGTGAATACGTTGGTTGTGTTTCGGTAATAGCTTTGTGCCGATATTGTAACCTTTGATAAAACAACTCTGTAGTTAAACTCATAAGCATCTGTAAATTCAGGTTTCATATATGGGCTTCCCATGAAAATATTATTGGGATCGACATATTGAGGAATATCATTTAGCAAAAATGGCATTGGACGGTTTATTCGTCGGCTATAGCTTAGTTGTAGTTGGTGCTTTTTATTTAATTCTTTTGATAGATGTACACTAGGATACAGCATGAATTTCGAGTAAACAATTGGCTCGGTTGAGTTGGAATTTTTAATTTCTCTGTCGAAATACTCTGTTCGTGCACCAACTTGATAGCCAATATCCCAGATCTTATTTGAGTATGTAGCGTATCCAGAATAAATGGAGTTCCTGTACTGTAAGTTATAGGTGTAATCAGTGTTTATGCTCCAGCTATCTGTGTTAACATCATAATTTTGGAAGAAGTAATCCTCATCTCTATCCTCATACCTAAACTGAGCGCCAGCCTCAAGAGTTCCTTGTTTAATTGGTTGTTTGTAATCTAAGTTAACTCTGTAGTTGAAGTTGTAATCGTCTTTCTGATATTTTAATTTCGAAGCAATAGTGGTTTCAACAAACTTATCGTCAGTAAACATGTGGTTTAGGGAGTTCTTGTCGGAACCATTCCAGCTGAAGAAAGTTCCCGAAATAGATATGTTGTGATTCTCTTTGAATTTGTGGGTGAAGTCTGCATTCGCTCCGGTTACAAAGCCCGAAACATCGTTTAGATTTCGAGATGTACTATAATTATCGGTGGAGTAAGATATGTTCCAGTTGTGTATATCGGAGTTTACTCCTCTGTCGTAGCTTTGATTTCCTAGGTTTCCGGAAAAAGACATTGAATTTTTATCGTTGATATCAATATCAACTCCGCCCTTAAAACTTAAATTGTAGTTTTGATTGAATTGTAATCCACTTTGAAGGAATTTAATAGTATCATTATTAAGCATTGTCCGATTATTCATATCGAGACTGCTTTCGAAGTTATTGTCGGACAAATCGACCCCACCAAAGAAATTCACTTTTTTTACTCTGTAATTCAAAAGTACATTTCCAGTACGTTTGTGCGTATTTCCGTAGGCTAAGCTAACATTTCCATTTAGCCCCAGCATCTTATCCTTTTGCATTATAACGTTGATGATTCCAGCCTGTCCGTCGGATTCGTACTTTGCCGAGGGGTTTGTAATTACCTCAATTTGTTTTACTGCGGCTGCAGGTATTTGTTTAAGCGCATCGCTTCCTTTTAACACTGAGGGCTTTCCATCAATTAAAACTATAAAGTCGGAACTGCCTCTCAGCGTAACATTTCCTTGTGGATCGACTTGAACTGAAGGCGTGTTTTCCAAAGCAGTTGCGGCGGTTCCCCCTTTTGCAGTTAAGTCTTTATCAACATTAATAACTCTTTTGTCGATTTTGTACTCAACTCTTGACCTTTCGGCTGCCACAATTACGCCTTCTAACTCAAGGCTTGCAGGTTTGAGACCGATTTCTCCAACATTCACTGTTAATCTACGGCTCGAAATACTAATTTTTTCTGTCTCCTTCTTTTCGAATCCAACAAAGTTTACCTGAATGTAGTACTCCCCAGGGTTAAGTCCTGTAATCTTAAAATTTCCATCGATGTCGGTAATGGTTCCAGTAACTAGCGTTGAGTCTTTAGCCGAGTAAATAGCTATGCTAGCATACTCTACTGGCATTTTTGTTTCTTGGTCGATAACTTTTCCTGAGATTGAGGTTGCGGCAGTCTCTATCAATGCTTTATTTGCATTTAGGTTCATGGCTGTAGCTGTAAGAAATATGATAACAGCCATAAGTTTTGAAATAGTTCTATTCATAACTACTAAATTTTAAATGTTTTTTTTATAATTCGAATTGCTTACACTATGAGACTGTGAAAATTTTTATCCGTTGCATTATTTTGGTCTATTTAATAGATTTTAACCCTAGTGCTAAAATGTGTTACAAAAAAAGGCTGAGAGAACTCAGCCTTTAACTATAATAAAAGTCAATCTATATAAGTTTCTTTACCATTTCGAACTGTTTTCCCTTAAGTAAGATTCCGTTTTTTGCCAATAAGTTAGTAATTGCATCACAGGAAATGTCGGAGTTGATAAGTTTTATGCTGATGTAGTTATTCCTTTTGATTAACTCTTTAAGGATTGAATTCCCAACTCCATTTCCTCTGTGATTTCTGTTAATAGCAATTTGTGTAATATCACCGGTCGAAGGCTCAATAATCCCATATCCAACCAAAGTATTATCCTTTTTCGCGCCAATTACAACAAAATCTTCAGCCTTTCGATTTATTGCCTCAAAGCTATTTTGCCACGAAGGGGCAAAGTCCCAACAACCAGTAAAATCATCTAAATCTTTAAGGCTAATCTCAGAAATAGAGTAATCTTTATTGGCCGACTTGCTGTATGGCGTTAAATCTTTCACCTGCTGTACAAAGTAGTTGAACTCCCGCGTAACTTCAAAACCTTGCTTTTTGTAAACCGATACAGCGCTAGTGTTGTGCTGAAGCACTTCCAGTAAGTACTGTTCAATTCCTGTTTTAATTAGAAATGGGATCGACTCATTGAAAACCTTTGAGGCTAATCCTTGCCCTCGATACTCTTTGATAGTTCCAGTACCAGTGTCGTAGGCTGTTTTTACTCCGTTGTAAGTGCCAATACCGTTAAAAGTAAAGCTCACTAAAACCCCATTGTCGAATGCTCCAAACGATAATTCGGGGACAAATCCCCTGCGATGCAGCATTTTCGCTAATTCAGTTTTATCCGGTTGAATTTCGTATTCGGCGAATGCTCGGGCAAATGCTTCGAAAAGGGAACTGAATTCAAAACCTATAAGTGATTTAATTTCAAACATAATTGTACTATTTTGTCAGTTGGAGTAATAAAAATAACAAAAGTTTAAATGCATTCGAGATTTTCAAGCGATAATCTACTTAAACTTTTTTAATTGTGAGAGGTATTATTTCAAAGATTATTGCTAATTAGCCTCGTTTTTTTTGTTTCTAAGAAATTTGATGCTTAAATTTATAAATCAAACTTAAAATTTAAAGGAAATGAAAATAAAACTATTATTG
>WBUV01000262.1 GCA_008933525.1 Bacteroidales bacterium
CAATTATATCTTGTATTTGTTCCCAGATCACATAAACATTATCAGATCCAACACAGCCATTAATGTCCGTTACAGTAACGGAGTATAATCCGGTCTCGTTTACTGTGTATGTTCTATTGGTTGAACCGTCTTGCCATTGATATGATAAAAAGTTTGGGCCTGGGTCTAACGTCAATGGGGTAGAGGCATATTGAGTATCATCCCCAATGTTAATTGATGGAAGAGGATAAACGGTTACCTGTATTTGATCGGAGTTGCTACAGCTATTATTGTCGGTAACTGTAACGGAGTAAGTGTCTTGTTCAGAAACAACTATTGTTTTGGATGTTGCACCATTACTCCAGAGGTAGGTGGCTCCATCGTTATCGGCATCAAGTGTAAGGCTTTGACCTTCGCAGATTGCCTTGTCTGAACCTAGATTGACAACTGGAAGTGGGTTGACCGTTAGTTGAATCTCATCAGAGTTGCTACAACCTTTTTGATCGGTAACGCTAACAGAGTAGTTTCCTTGCTCAAAAACTGTTAAAGTTTTGGTAGTAGCACCATTGCTCCAAAGGAATGTTGCTCCTTCGTTACCTGCATCAAGTGTAACGCTCTGACCCTGACACACTGTCTTATTATCACCCAGAATTACTGATGGAAGAGGATTAACGGTGAGAGTAAAGTCATCTGAACTTTGGTAGCCATAGCTATTTGTAACTGTAACCGAGTAGTTGCCCGATGAGGATACCAAAATTGTTTGGCTTGTTTCACCGCTGCTCCAAAGGTATGTAGCTCCCTCATTCTTTGCATCGAGAATTAAACTTTCTCCCTGACAAATTTCTTTATCTTCACCTAAATTAACCACAGGGATTTCGTAAACATTTATCGCAATTCCATTGCTAGTAATTGTGTTGCATTCATTAGTAATTGTACATGTATAATTACCAGAATCGGATAATTTTACTGCTGATATTAACAATGAATTAGTTGAAGAGCCCTGGATATCTGAATTATCTATTAGCGGAATGCCTTCTTTGTACCATTGAAAAATTAAATTATCCCCAGTCGCATTAATATTCAAGGCGAGAGAGTTTCCGAGTTCAACTGATTTGTCTGGAGATATTGATACAATTGTTGGCTCTTCTTCTACTATTAAATTTGCGGATTCGGATAGAACTTCATTACACTCGCTCGATATTATACAAGTGTAAGTGCCTTCATCGCTCTTGTTAACATTATTAATTGTAAATGTTGACGACGTAGCAGATGCTAAATCGACACCATTCTTTTGCCATTGATAGTTGATATTTGTTCCAGTGGCAGCAATAGAAAATGTTGCATTATCTCCAATGCATTTACTCGTACTAGCTGGCTGTGCAGTTATGGTTGTAGGTTCATCAATGATAATGTTTAATTCATCAGTTGAAGTACATTCATATTCATTCGTAACTGTGACAGAATAGGTCCCTGCTTCCTTTTCGTTTATTACTTGTGTTGTAGCGCCTGTGCTCCATTCGAAGAATGAGCCGCTGTTTCCTGCATCAAGTAATGTATACTCACCTTTACAGATAACTCTATCGTTACCAAGATTTACATTGGGATTTGGGTTTACCGTTATTCTTCTATTTACTGTACTTGAGCAGCCTCCTTCGTTGTAAACCACTAAGCCTAAATCTAATATTTTAGAAGTTGAACTCGTGTTTTCTTGGAAAAACATCCATTCAGCGGCTCCGCCATGGGTTTCAAAATTACCATCACCATCTTTATCCCACGAGAAATGGGAAATGGGGCCTCTGCTATTATTGTTAATATTTGCAGTAAAAGGGGAGCATCCTTCAACCTTATCAATAGCAATGTTGGCTTTAATAAAGGGTTGAACATTTATTATTTGCGATGCTACCTGAGAATTGCACTCGAACCTATTCGATGCAACCAAATCTACTTGAACAGCTTTAACCACGCTCGATGTATTTACCAGTTGGAAGAATGGATCCTCGGCAGTTGATGCACCCAGATCGCCAAACTGCCACTGGTAAAACTCCGCATTGGTGTAGGTTCCATTAAAGTTAACATCTACAGGCGAGCATGCGTTGGTATTTCCATTTAAGTCGTAAAGAAATTCAACGGTTGCTTGAGGTTTAACCGTAATTGTTTGGATTGCCACATCGGTACAACCCGCGATATTACGAGCAGTTAGCTTAACAGGCACACTGTAGGGTACAAAAGAATTGTTCATACCCGCGGGGTAGGTGTATGTTTGAGTGGCTATGTTCTTTGCTATAAAATCTATATTCCCGTCGTTTAAAACATCCCACTCGAAAACTGATGAACCCGGAGAGGAGGCGTTAGTCATTACTGCAGTATGTGGCGAACAGCCCTCATTATGGTCGATTGCCAGTACAGCCTGAACAAATGGGTTTACCGTAATATTTATTGGACTAGCAGAAGCAGAGCATCCCCATTGATTATCGGCGGTAAAGGTTGCAGTCTTTATAATGGGGGCAGAGCTATAGTTATCGAAAATATAACTGGTGCTAGTAACATTGTCAACGGCAGTGCCATCTATCATCCAATGGTATATATTTGAATTGGTTGTATTTGCATGGAAATTAACAACTAGGGGTGCGCATGCTGGATCGCCCACAATAGTATGCGTCAAATCAGCTGTAGCCCGAGGGTTAATTGTGATTGTTCGGGTTGCCACATCGGTACACCCACCAGAATTGCGAACTCTAAGGCTTAGAGTTACTACATCGGGGGTGTTTGCAGGAATATTATCGTTTGCGCGAGAGAACAACCAGTTTCCCCCGCCGCTAAATTCGTAAGTGCCATTGCCATCCTTATCCCACTCGTAAGCAGTAACTCCTCCCTTACTGTCGTTAATGATGCTAATATTGTTGAGCGGCGAGCACCCTTCCACAACATCAACCACAAAACTTGCTTTAATATAGGGCTGCACTGTAACATTAATAGGTTTAGTTATGCTACAGTAATGCCATTGATCAGTTAACGTGACATTGGCTGTAAACGTGGTTGGAACTGATGTCAAGTTGTTGTATACATGCGTTGGATTTTGATCGGCCGATGTTCCACCATCGCCAAAGCTCCAAAGGAATGTTGCATCCCCATAGTTACCTATAGGATTTGCCCTCAGGGTTACTGTGAGTGGATTACAACCATTTGGATTGAAAATGTCCAAAACCTCGGGGTTTATATCTATATGAGGATATACAGTAATACTTTTGCTTACAACTTTTTGGCAACTTTCGGCATCGACCAACAGATTCACGACAAAGTTTTGAGGCTCTATTCCAGAGTTTGCGAAGTTATATACTAGCCCATTATCGGTGGGGTTAATTTCTAAATTTGCCGTTTTTACGAGTGTTCCTGGGTCTGAATCTCCATCGTTTTTAACATACCAGTAAAGGCGTCGTACATTTCCTTCAGAGGTGTTGGTAAAGTTTACAGTTAGATTACCGCAGCCAGACAATGTATCGGCGATAAATGAAGGAATTAATGGTTCGGATACATTAACTGTTACATCTGCAGTGCTTGTGAGGTTACAAACACCCTGTGCTGTAACGGTATACTTAGTTGTAACAGTGGGGGAAATTACATTGGGATTATGAATATTAGGATCATCGAGGAATGTTATTGGCGACCAGCTATATTTAGCCCCTCCGGTAGCATAAAGCTGGGTGCTTTCTCCGTAGCATATTTTAATTAGCGGATTATTGCCTTCTCCAGTATTAGCGGTTGCATTAATTTGATTAAAGTTAGAGAAGTAACCGTAAAAAGCATCATTTGCAGTATAGCCATTTAAAACACCGAGGTGAAAAACGTTTTCTTCATTAACCAACAAATATGCCACGTTAGCATCCAAAACACTAGCATCAATTCGGGCATACTTCCAACTATCGAAAGGAGCTCCAGTTTCGGGTAATGAGTTGAAATTTGCAGCGTTGTTAATAGCATTTATAACTGACAATTCCGCTGGTGTATAAACATCCTGGTTGTTTTTCAGTAGTCTAAATCGCCCCATCCCAGTTTGCCATACCATGATATTAAGGTAAAACATGTATGGATTTGGTTTTGTTCTGTTAAATGCAATTCTTGTGGAGCCAGTACAGTTCGATATTGTAGGGATGATTGCCCCAGCCTTTTGCCGACCAGTGCCAGACATATGGTATACGTAGATGGGCTTGTCCGATTTTATTGATGCAACTTTATAGTCGGCATTATTCATTGAAATAGCAGCCGTTTCACCTGTTCCAATAGTGTAATTAGATGAAACCCCTGCAGGTCCCATTTTTACACTAACATTTGTGACGTCCATTGTTCCCAAAACATAAATCCAATCCTCAATTTCAGTAGGAGAATAGCCTACACCTTGGATAACAGCATATTCAGTGCCAGTATGATCAATGGGCACCAATTGGTCTGCAACATAGTCTGGATTGGATGAAAAATTTGATGATACAACATCATCATGAGATATTATTGATATAGGACCACCGCTGCCCTCCGTTTGGTCAACCTCAACAATAGCACCCGACAACCTATCATCCTTACTGAACGATGTGTTGTAGTAGCCCGTGGCCTCATTGTAACCATTGTTAGCATACGGAGTAATTATGGCAGTTTCGCCCTTATTGAGCCAAATGGTGTGCCAACCTGTAGGCTTTGAGCCCTCGCCCTTCACCCAGATAGGTTTTGGTGCATAAATCCTAATCTTGGTATCGTCCTCAGTGGCCAATATATCAATAGAACTGTAGGGTCTGAAATAGAAGGGGTAATTCCGAGTGTTGTTGGTAGTTTGGAAAGGAACAACGAATTTTTGACCTAGGGCATTTTTCCCTTTTAGTGAAATAAGGTCCATGTTGTATAGAACGCCTATCTCGTAGTAGGCCGTAATATTGTTGTCGGACTCTATCAGGATACCCTTGTTATTCTTGTTAATGTATGGTTTTACTGCCGCGGTATTGGAACTGGTCCAGAACAGCACATTCTCCATGGAAGTGTACCTGAAAGGATCGGCCGTGTTAGGATATCCCTGCACATAGGATGAGAGGTCAACCCTTATGGTTGTGTATGCGGGAATACTTACGTTAATTGGAGTAAAGTAAGCTGAATTAGCAGGCATGGAAATGGTTACATTGGCTTCTATATCGAATGATGTTAAGTGCAAGTAAACGGGAGTTCCGTTATTTTTCCAGTCGGTATTTCCAGTTGCTCCAGCATGGTATCTGTTCATTTCGGGGATTGAGAACCAAAATTCTGTATCGGTTTGTGAGAAGACTCTATTTGTTAAGGCGGAACAAAGAAGAATGCTTAAACCAATTGCTTTAAAG
>WBUV01000263.1 GCA_008933525.1 Bacteroidales bacterium
GTCAGGAGAGCAGTATGCTGGAACCGATCATGTCGTTGTTAATCTGCAACTCGTACCCGACTTGGTAAATTTTACTGTAACAATACTTGATGTTGTGACAGGAACTCCCCTCAGCGATGCTGTTGTAGTAGTTGATGGCAATAGGTACGTGGCAGGGATTGATGGAAAACTTACTTTTGATAATGTTCCAAGAGGTAGTTACCCAGTACAAGTTTCTCGACACTGTTATTCGACTTTCAATGAAAATGTTACAGTAGATAAGGATCAAGTTGAAATTTATCTTAATAAGATTTCTTCGATAAACTTACCGTATTCTGAATCATTTAACGGATCATTGCCGTCAAATTATAGTATCTATGATGTTGAAACTTTGAACTATGATCCCATTTGGAGTGTTGAAAATTCCAATTCTGCAGGAGGTGTTCCTGATGAGTTAGTGGCAAATTGGAGAAATGGAGTATCTACAGTGAGATTACTTTTACCTCCAATCAATACAGTTGGATTAAGTACTATTAATTTAACATTTAGGTATTTCTTTGATGATTGGGGTTCGGATATGAAAGTCCTTGTTGAAACCTCAACAAATGGGAGCGACTGGGAGCCTACAGGATGGGAAATTAATTCAGGAAATGGGAATTTTGGTCCCGAGCAAATAACAATTCCAATTTCCTCAAATACCAATTCGAGTAATACTTATATAGCATTTACTTTAACTGGTGACCTTTATCAACTCGACGACTGGTATGTTGATGATATCCAGGTTACACAACCGGGTGTTACTCTTTATAATGCCTCGTTTACAGTTTATAATAATTCTTCGAGCGAACCGCTCAGTGGTGCTGAAATTGCTCTGAATGGTTATGGTTCTTTGTTGACTAATAATGCTGGAATAGTTTATTTTACTAATATTCCAAACGGAACTTATAGTTATACAGTAACTAAGTCAGATTATAGTGTTTATAATGGTTCAATAACTATAAATAATGGAAATGCAATTGCGCTTGTAGGCATGGTTCCTTTGAGTTATTATTCATTGACACTGAATGTTTATAAACAAGGTACTTCAACTCCAATTTCAGGTGCACTAGTTACACTATCTGGTGAGAATGCAGCCGAAACGAACTCTCAAGGAAAAGTGGTATGGACAAATTTACCATCAGGTACTTACTCGTACACAATTACAAAGGAAGGATACAATAACTATTCGGGTAGTGTAAGTGTGACCTACAATAGAACTTTGAATCGCTATTTGAGCCAAAAATACTTTGAAGCAAACTTTACAGTAATAGATGCTAATTCAAATCCTGTTCAGAATGCTTTAATTAGTGTGGCTGGAAAAACTGCTGTTGTAACGAATGAGTCTGGACAAGCCACTGTGGGAAATCTTGAAAATGCTAACTATAACTTTACAATTCAGAAAACAGGCTATAGTTTGTATTCTAGTAGTTTCAACATTTCTGGTACTAATAGCAGTGTAAATTCGATTCTTGCATTAGCTCCTGCTCCTCAGTATTCCGTCCTATTTAAAGTTACAAAACTCGATGCGACTCCAATAAGCAATGCAACTGTGTGGTTAACAGGTTTTGGTCCAGTAACTACAAATGTTAATGGAGAGGTACTTTTCACCAATATCGCAGGTGGATCAACACTATCTTATGAGGTCCAACAAACAAATTTCTTAAATAGTATAGGTAGTATTGGTCCAATGAATGAAAACAAACAGTTAGTTGTTGTACTGAAACCTTTAATTGTTGAAAAATATCAGGTTATATTTAATGTAAAAGATGCTTCGGGTACATCGCTTGCTGGTGCTCTGGTTGATCTAGGAGGATACGGAACTGGATCAACAAATGGTGCAGGAAATGTGGTATTCGCTGATATTGATTTCACGGATCAACTGCCTTATCAGGTTTCGCTTGCTGGTTATAAAACCGTTTTAGGTAATGCTACTGTTCATAGTAATACAACTATTCCAGTAATTCTACCTTTGCTTGCAACAACAACTTACTCGGTTACTTTCAGTATTACAAACTCTACAGGAGGTTATGTTTACGGAGCCAACGTAAGTTTGGAGGGATATGGAACACTGTTAACTGATAATATGGGATCGGCGTTATTTAATCAGGTTAACCCTCAAAATGGAATAAATTACATCGTATCAATGCCTCCATACTCTAGTCTAAGTGGTACGGTAAATGTTGTTAATACGAATATCGTACAAAATCTGATTTTGAGCACTAATGTTTATAGAGCATTATTTACCGTGGTTGATCAGTTTGGAAATCCTCTCGAAGGTGTCAATGTTGAGGTTTTAGGAGGAGGAAGGGCTGTTACAAATACATATGGAAATGCAATTATTGGTGGTTTATCTACTGGAACTTACTCGTATAATGTTTACATGCCTAATGGAACACCGATGAATGGTGGTTTTAATATTACTAACAGTGATTTGCCAATACCGGTAACCATGTCGAGACCAACTCAAACAGTTACATTTACTGTTAAGGATGAATTTGGTGGTGTAATTCAAGATGCAAATGTTGAACTATCGGGTTATGGATCCAAATTGACCGATGCCGATGGAAATGCATATTACGCAAATGTTCTATCTGCAAACAATAAATCATATACTGTGTCTAAATCAGGATTCTATGGTTTTAATGGAGTAATAAATATTGAGAATTCGAGTGTAGAACAGAATGTTATGCTTAACATTGTTCGACATTCAGTTCAGTTCTCAGTGAGCGCAGGAAGTAAATCAATTACCGATGCAACAGTTACTTTTAATGGAGTTACAAATGCTACAGGGAATTATTTATTCTCCAATGTGATTCCAGGAAGTGGATATGCATACTCTGTTTCCAGGGAGGGTTATGTTACTAAGGATGGAACTGCTAATGTTACTGGCTATTCAGAAATTCCTATAAATCTTGAAGTAGAAGAATTCATGGTTACATTTAATGTTTCTCTACCTACAACAAAGGTTGGGCAAAAATCAAATCCTGCTAAAATTCTTATTGGAGGAACAACTGATACTTTAATAGTTAGCGAAAATGGTAGCACAAACGTATCGCTACCTAAAGGGTATTACAATTTTAAAGTATGGGCCGATGGGTGTCAGCCACACTACGGATCATTTGAAATTGTTAATACCGCAATAAATATAAGTGTAACTTTAAAAATCCCAACAGGCGTTGACGATAACTACTTATTAAGTATTAAGGCGTATCCAAATCCATTCCAATCTCAAATTAATCTTGATAATTGCTCCGAAATTAAGCAGATTATAGTCCATAATTTAATTGGCCAGCCAGTTATTGATGAGAAGTATAGTAATTATAATCGAATTACTATGAACACGGCCGATTTATTGCCTGGAGTTTATTTCATTAAGTTAATTGGGAACGATGGGGCAACGCGAGCAATAAGAATGATAAAGAATTAAAAGATTTAAAAAAGCCACTCTCGGGTGGTTTTTTTATTAGAATACAATAGTTTCATTCCGTAAACTCGTAAATCAATATTAAAAAGTGTTATATTCTATAGGGTTTTCTAAATTGTAGGTATCTGTATTGAAAGAAATCCTTATATTCAATTTTTTGTGGCTCCTAAAATGATAAGGGATGAAAAAGACTATTATATTAATCCATCTTGCATTGATTCAAGCATTTTGCTTTGGTCAAAACTATAGAATTAATCACTTTACAGTAAATCAAGGATTATCACAAAGCGTTGTTTACACTACTTTTCAGGATAGCAGAGGGTTTGTCTGGATTGGTACACAGGATGGATTAAATAGGTTTGATGGCTATACTTTTGTGAAATATTTACATAACCCAAACGACACAAACTCCATTTCCGATAGTTGGATATATTCTATCACCGAAGACAAAGATGGAAATCTATGGGTTGGAACACGTCGTGGCTTAAATAAGTTTAATTTTGCCAAGAATAAATTCACCAGATACATTCACACACCCGAAAACGAAAGCGACCCCTATCGCGATAATGTTTACGGATGCGTTGCTGGCAACGATGGATTAGTTTATACCAATACACCTCCTCTAATTAACGCTTTTGACCCAAAAACTGGCAAGTACAAACATTTCAGAAATAACGTAGGTGAAAATCCTAATGTTGAGGAACAAACACTCCCAATAATTATTGATAAGGATGGAGAAATTTGGGCTGCAACAACCTTTGGGCTAACCAAATTCAATCCTATTACTGGAAACTTTACAAATTATCAGCATAATCCTGCAGATAAAAATACTATTAACGACAATAATATTCTTTCGGTTTACCAAGATTTAACGGGGAAAATTTGGGTTGGTACCTCTCAGGGTTTTAGCATTCTCGATAAAGGTAATGACATCTTCAGAAATTACTCTCTTTCGGTTAATGGCAATTCTGTAGGAATTAGAACAATTGTGCAGGATTTAAAAGGGAAATTTTGGGTTGGAACACAAGGTAATGGGATTTTTAGGCTAAGTTTCGATTCCAACAAAAAAGCGATAGTAGAAACTCAGATTTCATCGGGTGTGGAGCAAAATGCCAGTCAACTTAACCACAACACAGTTAATTCTTTAATAATTGACCGTTCTCATAATCTCTGGATTGGAACTCTAAATGGCCTCGATAAAACTGACCTAAAAGACCCTCGATTTAAACTCTACCGAAAATCCAAAGAAAATACCTCGGTCAATTTGCTCGACAATGTTATTGCATCGATATACAAGCATAAAAATGGTGATATTTGGGTTGGAAACTGGACCGCTGGTTTGAATATTTTCAATAGGGAAACAAACAAGGTAACGCATTACTCATCGACACTTTCAGGGAAAAACTACATCCCCAACAACTCCGTTCACGTAATTTTTGAGTATAAGGATAATGAAATATGGATAGGAACACGAAATGGAATTTACGTTTATAAGGAGGATAGGTTTGTTTCTCTAAACCAATTCTATAACACAAACAGATTGCCTAGTTTTGAGAACAACAGGGTTTTCAGCATAGTAAAGGAAGGCAATAATAACGTTTGGGTGGCAACACAAGGCGGACTTTACTTCATCGATATGAATAATTTTCGCTATGAAAACTACACAATTGATTCTCATATCGATAGAAAAATTAGCGACAATCTAGTTTATACCTTAACCTTTGATTGCGACAGCAACCTATGGATTGCGACTAAAAACGGACTCGATAAATACGATAGAAAGAGCAACAAAATCAGCCATATTCTCAGAGACGAGAAATCAGTAAACACACTAACCGACAATTATTGCGTTTCGCTTTGCTACACTTCGGACTCAACGCTTTGGAT
>WBUV01000264.1 GCA_008933525.1 Bacteroidales bacterium
TTACCACCCTACCCTCGCGAATTGATGGAGTCACATCCTGCTCCACAACCCCTTGCTCACGAGCATTCCTCAGAATACTTTGAACTAACTTTGAAACAGAACCTTGCTTGGCAGCAATTGCCGAGCGAATTTTAGACAACTCTGGCGATGCGTTATCCTTAATCTTCCCAAATTTATCGAGAATGGAATCGATACGCTCAACCACGTAAGGATAATAGGCGACTGTTTTTGCTAACTCAGCAATATTTGGATACTTCTCCGAAACTTTTTTCAGAAAAGTAAGAATAGACTTTATGGTTTCGAGCGAGCGCTTAAGGTTTTGCAGTTCAACTTCATCAAGCCAAGTGCCAACCTTAGATATTTTATTGAGCGAAGGCGTTAAATCGTAGTAGTTTTCTATGGGAAAAGAGTTCTCCATCAGGCAAATGGATTTCATCTCATCAACCTGATTAATCATCCTTTCAATAGATTCGAAATCGTAAAGAAACTCAGCGGCAGTAACCTTGGCCGCTCCAAGCGGACAAAGGCATTTGGCCACCACTAATTCTCGAACCTTATCGAATCCAACCTTTTGTTCAAAGGTGTTTGGGTAAATATTGGTCATTATTGGTTTAAAGCATTAAAGTTTATCCTCGATACCTGAAAGCAGCTTTACGTAATCTATCCATAATTGCCAATCCTATTCCGCGTTCCTCAACAGGTTCAGCAACTATATACTCCACATCGGACTCCTCCATTTTATGAATTGCAGCAAAAAGGTTCACAGCGTACTCACGCAAATTGCCAGAGGTCGACAATGGAATAACCATTTTGTACCCTTCAGTATCGGTAGTGTTGAACGATAGCAAACCCGCGTTGCTCCTTTGCATATCATTCAAATGTACATCGCCTAAGAAATACAGCGGTTTATTAGGACTATAGTGCGACTTAAGCATTCCCGGAGCAACAATGCTGTCCGATGTATCTCTTCCGCTATGGAAAGGAACTACACTCTCCAAATCCTCACGAGTAATAACTCCGTGACGAAGAATTTCGAAACCTTTCTCGTTCAACGTAATAATTGTTGATTCTATACCCACCTGGGTTTTGCCACCATCCAGAATATAATCTACGTTTGGCAGCTGTTTCTTCACGTGCTGAGCAGTTGTTGGACTCACCCTGCCAAACTTATTGGCACTTGGTGCGGCAATTGGACAACCCGCCTTGCGGATTAACTCCAACGCAATTGGGTTATTGGGCATCCTTATACCAACGGTATCGAGACCCGAGGTAACAATATCTGGAACAATATCGCTTTTGGGTAAAACAATGGTTAATGGGCCTGGCCAGAATTTTTCAGCCAACTGCAACACTCTACTATCTTTACTAACGGTCAACTTATCCAAATCGTCCACCGAGGCTATATGCACAATAAGTGGGTCGAACGAAGGTCGTTCCTTCAATTCAAATATTTTGGCAACAGCCAATGGATTTAGCGCATTGGCGCCTAAACCGTAAACTGTTTCCGTAGGAAATGCAACCAATCTCCCCTCAAGAATATAATCGGCGGCAATGTTGATATCGTTATTATTTATCATTAAACCTTAATTTTAAATCGACTACAAAACTACACAAAAAAAGGTAGTCAGTAAACTACCTTTTCATATAGCGTCCATATTAAGTAGTATTCTATGTTTTAATTAACACGCAACTCTTATTATCTGACAATGAAACTTTCTTGAAAAAGTCTGAAATCTCAGCATATTTCTCTTTAGAATAAACACCCCCTTTTACAACTAACTTTCGAATATATAGCAGATTGCCATCGTCAATTTTTTCCATACGTGATTCATACTCTCCAACTTCTGCCTTAAATTGATTTTTCTGAAACTCAAATTCCAACTTATATCCCGAGGGAATTGCAATATTAATTGAATCGACCGTTGTATATCCACTTTCAAAATCCAAATCATTTTTTCTATCAGGCTTATTAAACCTAAATTGATGTTTATTCAAGATGTTTGGCTTAAACATCAACCTGTTGCCAGCAATACTTGCATATTGTAATACATCGGCCTCATACTTCAAAACACCTTTGACATTTTTGTAAGAACTTTCATTAGCAAAACTGAAATTCTTCAATTTTAGGCCATTTAATTGAATACCCGAATAAATACTTTTTTCCTGCTCTTGTTTCGACTGGTATTCAAAACCCCTCATATAGTCAAACATTTCATTATAACTAGCAGACTCAACAACAAGACTCATATCGCCAGACTCTACTATTACTGATTTAACTAGTGTTTTCGTTACATTTGTGGATTCGCTATATGAAGGGGTTTTCAAAAGTTTACCACCATCCTCGGTAACTGCTAATGCAAATCGATTAGAATTTCCACTTCCAATATAGCCAAAAGGCATTTTATTGTCGGTGCACTCTAGCCAAACAGTATCTGATTTTAGCGGGACAACCAGTATTACATGGTTTGTTTGGTCTAAACTAGCAAAATCATGAAACTTTATGGAAACATCGTCACCACTGCCAATTTCTGTATAGTAAGACTTAATACCCACTGATTTTAACAAAGCCCTTGTATAGTTTGACAGTGCCTTACAATCCCCATAGGAATACTTATCTACAAGATTAGCCTCAATGGGCTGAAAGCCTCCTATTCCCTTACTAATGTTAACATAACGGACTTTTCGTTGAACGTAATCGTAGACCTTTTTTACCTTATCTATTTCGGAATCAACACTATCAGTAATTGATTTTATTAAACTCACTGTTTCTAGGGGCAATGCATCTCGACCTTCAATTAGCCTATAAACGAGTTTACCATATTTGTCCCAAGTGCTAAAATCCGCTTGATATCCATAAAACATAGATGATAAAGTTGAAAAATATACTTTAGGAACAAGATTCCGATTATGAACACTATATGGCTCATAATCCAAAGATTTAACCCCCTCAACAACCCACTGGTATTGACCATTTTCCATAGATGAATTATTGCACTTGAGGTTCTGCTCTCTAAACAAAACTCTAGTACCAAAATTCGATAACGTCAACTTAGCATTTTGAACAGCCTGCCTAGTATAATCAATTGGAGACCAACTTGAAGGAATACTATTGCCAGACTGCTCCAATTCGTACTTATACTCTACTGTATAAGGGTATTTATTAAAAATTGGTGAGGCTGTTTTCACCCTAGAATCACTATATAAAGTAAAAGATTCGAAGGCAGAATAATCTCCAATATCGCTCTTTTTTAGTTCCAATATTTTCACACCCTCACTATTGTATAGATTACCTTCAATGCGTTTGACTTTTATATCATTATCATAAAACACAAGAAGATTTGCAATATCCACTCCATTCTTATTCAAAACTGTAATTGCATAATGTTCTTTCCTTAACATTTTAGTTTCGGATACAAATATGTATTCAGTATTCATGAAGCGGACTACCGCATCTGAATTCTTTTTCAAAGAATCAGCAATCAATCCAACGGATAGATTTCCCTGAGCAAATATTACAGTTGAAACTAAGATAAAAAATAACGATAGAATATATTTCATGCTACTTTAACTTTAGTATGATCTTCTCGTTTTGCTTTTCAATCATTAATCGATAAAATTCTTTTAAATCGTTGTATTCATTTGGTAAAAACTGGAGTTTATTATTTACAAAAATTGATGTAACAATAATCTTGTTACCTGCGAGACTTAAATTGTAAGTAAATTTAGTTTGTTTGTCCGGAAGTGCAATACTAACAGACTTAGGTAAAGTTTCAACGGTGTAATTTTCAGGAACATCAATTTGAGCAGAATAAAACTGAGTTAGGGGGTAACTATACTCAACAGGATAGTCTCTTTTACTTAATTTGAAAGGAGAACTCTTAGGTGTTTCAAATAATAGAGGGGTTATTAAAACTAAGTTATTTATTGCCTCGACATAGTTTGTCAATGAAACATTAAGATTATAAGTCAATGGAGCGTCCAGTGAGTCGATTCCTGAGATTTGATGAGAGTTGATGTTTAATCCTGGAACACTTTTTTGATAGTGCTCTACAAATTCATCAGCCGAAGAGTGTTTTTTCAACTCCATCCTAGATAAATATGCTGCATAACCATCCAACTTTTGATTATACGATGCATTTATGTTTAAGTCTTTATCGAAAGTATAAATCAATGTTGTTTGATCTTTATATGAATTGCTTTTTGTTAAATCCACCCATTCAACTTGGTCTTTCTTTACTATTAATCCCTTATCATTCAGACACCGAATAGGCAATTGGTTAATCCGACTCAACGTTTCTGTAGCATCCATCAAAAAGTTCTTTCCCTCAAATCGAACTAATGCTATTACATAATTAAAGTCTGTAACAGTTGGGTGTGTTAAACTAATAAAACCATTAGATTGAGTACTTATAACAACTGGATATGCCTCCAATCCAAATTTTTCTAATAAGCCGACTAGACATAAATTAATATCGACCGAACTTCCAACACCGTCATTATAAGTCTTTTTTAATGTTTCATTAACATATAATTTGTATAGCTCATTCCACTTCATTTTACCTTTTATGTAATCGAATGCAATCCTAATTAACTCAGGTTTTGTTAATGACTCTGATGGAATAGTCTTAACGAAATCGTTGAGGAATTCTGTTCGTTTTAATTTAACACCAAAATTATCATCATCCAATAATTCATTAACCACATTTTCCCATTTCGATGTATACGATTTAATTGGACTATTAGGAAATTTAGTAAATGCCAACTCAAATTCAACCTCTGATAAATAATTGCTTTTCGATTTCAAATAATCGTCCTCAACAAAAGCAGGAATATTATGGCCAGTATATGAATCAACATATTCTTCATACTCAAATGTATGCGACGATGTTGTACGGCCATTATCTAATGCTGAGTTATTTGAAGATAGCCCTGCTCCCAAACCGTTATCAACATAAGTTAATCTTATTGAGTTTCGTTTTTGAGTATTTTCTACCTTTAACGGAAAATATCCCTTCACATTCTTATGGTATGAAAAATACTCTGGAATATACGTAACGTATTTACTGTAAAGAACTGGAACGGAATGCTGAAACCTCCAATTATTTAAATTAAAATAAAAATCAGATTTAATCGAATACTGTACATCGATAACAGTTCCGCTTTTAACATTCGGCATAGGAATTTTAACAACTTTCCAGTTTTTACTTTGCGCCTCAGTTAGTATATTCTTTTTTTCAAATTTACTTTTTATAATCTTTTTGCCTTCAATATTGAATGATGCTGCATCAATAT
>WBUV01000265.1 GCA_008933525.1 Bacteroidales bacterium
GATCCAACTTCGGAGAGTGGAATATTCAACTCATTCATCAGTATCTGGTTGAAGAGCAGATGAACCTCAGGACGCTCGGACTGTATGTTCATGTTGATGAAGCTGGTTTTATCCTTTAGCCTATACTTTAGATCCTCTGCGACCTTTCTCATGGCCTGAAAATCCTGCCCTTTAAGGATAATCGACTCAGAGTTATCTCCAATACCTAGCATTCCGGCAAATGCCATCGATTCAAAATTACTACCTCCACCACCTCTACCACCGCCCGATGACGATCCGCTCTCTTCGAATTCAACTATTGCATTTGGAAGGTCCGAAGTTTTTTGGCGAATCTCATTCTTCAACGCCTCAAAACTTCTATCCTGAATTTTCTCAAAATTCTCTTTTAGTTCGAGCGTTAGTACTGCGTTATCTGTTTGAATGCGGCTAGTAAGAACCTTGATCTCTGGCCAATCCTTCAAATATCCTTCGATAAGCCGTATGGTTTTATCTGTTGTTTCGAGCGATGAACCAGCCTGCATGTTAACGTAAACACGCATTTCGGTTGTGGCAGCCTCTCTATTTTCTGTTAAACTAATTGTAAGGCTTAATAGAATACAAATAAAGAATAGAGAGATTCCTGTTAAAATAGTTTGAACTGGTTTACGAAGAGTGGTCTTGAGTAAAGCCAAGTATATCTGTATAATTCTACTCCTTAAGTCAAACCTGTTGATTTCTGGAAATTTAGTTTGTCTGGATAAAAGGGTATGTGTAACCGATGGAATTAAAAGTAAAGCAACAACTAAAGAAATTGTAAGTGTTGATATTATTGAGATTCCAATCTGATTTCCAAGCATTTTTACAAGGAAATTATCACTGAAAAGGAAAGGCACAAAAACTACAATTGTTGTAATAGTTGATGCAAATATCGATCGCCACACCTCGCTTGTCCCATTTACAACTGCTGCATCGAGAGGAATCTGAGATTTGCTTTTATGCCGGAAAATATTCTCAAGTACTACTACACTACTATCAACCAGCATTCCAACAGCAAGCACCATTCCAATAAGCGAAAGGGTATTTATTGAAATATCAAAAGCATAGAAAAGGTTAAACGCTGCATACATCGATATTGGAATCGAAAAACCGATAAGCGATACAACTCTAATATTTCGCAGAAATAGCCATAGAACATAAACTGCCAGCAACCCTCCGGTTATAGCAAGGTTTACAATATCGTTCATGTTGTTCTCAATCTTTTCAGCAGAGTTACTTTGAACTACGATGGCAATATCCTGATCCTTAAACTTCTCGTTTAGTCTATCAATTACATCAAGGGTTCTGTGCGAAAGATCTATCAGGTTTGCCTGATTATCGTTCATCAGCATAATTGTTACTGCATCGTTCCCATTGATACGGCTATACGAGGTTTCCTTTTTGTATCCGAAATAAATCTTGGCAACATCCTTAAGGAACACTGGCCCTTTGCCAACCACTATTTGTCCAATATCATTCACATCCTTGTACTCTGCACTAACATGCACAAAAAGCCTATTACTGCCATCGATAACTTTTCCAACAAAAGTTTTTTGCTTCTCGCTATTCGATAGAGCGCTACGAATCTCGGAGGTTGTTATACCATAGGATTTGCATGCATCGGTATCAATTATCACCTCAATAGTTTTTTCCCTTCCACCAAAGGTGCTTACACGCGCAATCCCCTCAACGTTTTCGAGTTCTGGTCTGATCTTTTTATCTACAAGGTTCCTTACCCTTTCGGACCCTCCCGATCCGCTAACATTAAGTTCCATGAAGCTTCCGAAAAGTTGCTTAGTATCGAACCGCATTAATTGTGTGTAAAATCCTTGTGGTAACTGAGATTTAACCTGATCGATTTTTTGCTGTAACTTGAGGAAGGAGTATTTCAGATTCGTTTTCTTCCGAAAAGTAACGAAAATAATTCCGTTGTTCGGTGTTATCTGCGACTCAATTCTCTCAATATTTTCGAGTGTTCCAATTGCTCCCTCTATAGGTATAATTGCTTTCTGCTCCATGTAGTCGGGGTCAACCTCGGTGGCCGAACCAACCTGCACTACAAGAAATGGTAACTCTGCATTGGGAAGCATCTCAACGGCAAGTTTTTTATATGAGACATACCCAAGCAGGGTTATTCCAATAAAAAGCATGCTTATTAATACCTTCCGCTTTATAATGAATTCCATATAATTTTAAATATCAGATAATAACTATTGTATTACTTATTATCAGGATTAATAATTGTTTGAGGCACTCGTCCCCTCTTGAAATACTCCGCGATTAAATCGAAAGTGAAATAGAACGAGGGTATAACAACAAGAGTTAAAAGTGTTGATGTGAACAAGCCGCTAATAACAGCAATAGCCATGGGCTGTCTGAGACTTGCACCTTCGCCAAATCCAATAAGCATAGGCAATAATCCAAGTATAGCTGTCAAAGTAGTCATTAGGATTGGGCGGATACGCTGTCTTCCAGCGTAAATAATAGCAGTTCTCCTATCTAATCCCTCATCTTTTAGCTGATTTATCCTATCCACTAGAATAATAGAATTATTTACAGCAATACCACCAAGCATTATGATACCAATAATTGCGATAATATTCATTGGCATTCCAAGAATGAAGAATGCCAGAATTGAGCCCACTAGCGCTAATGGCACCGTAAGTAGAATTGTAAACGGATGAATAAGGGACTCAAACTGCGATGCCATTACCATGTAAATTAGAACAATAGATAATAGGAATGCCATGGTAAGACTCTTCATTGCCTCTTGTCGCTTCTCCTCTTCGCCAGTAATTTGGATACGATAGTCGGTTGGATGGCTTATTGAAGCCGTTTTTGTAGATATCTCCTTTGAGATTTTGTCCAGCGATACACTATTCGATTTCATGGCATATATTTTTACCATTCTCGATTGATTTCGGTGGTGTATCTCTTTAGGTGATTTTGATATTTTGATCGTTGATATTTCGGGCAACCTGAAAACCTGATTACCGCTGGCTATAGTCATATCCTCCAGTTGCGAAAGACCTTTTTCGGGAATTCGAATATTGATAGGACGCAACTCTCCACCCTGATCAACCTGCCCTGCCTCTAGTCCCTCAAGTTGATTCTTGAGTTGATCAACAACTGTTTGCATTGAAATATTGTACATACCTGCCTTTACCCTATCTAAAACTATTTCAATTTCAGGGGCACCATCCTCAATAGATGAGCGTATATTGTATAGCGCGGGAACTGATTGCATTTTTTGCTTAACCGAATCGGCAATATCGGAAAGCAACACAAGATCTTCACCCTTTATCTCTACAACAACAGGGGCTTCGCTTGTTCCAAGGATTTGTCGTAGCGTTGACTCATCGCGGTTAAAACGAACCTCAATACCGGGAATGCCTGTAGTTGCTCTGCTTATAAGAGCCATAACATTATCGGGAGTTAGTTTCGATTCCTTTTTAAGTCGAACCCTAATATTTGCAGTATTATCGCCAGTATAAACAGATCTATTATTGTCGGATAGTCCAGTTGAAGGACCGCTTTGACAATAAACAATCTCTAGATTATCCCTTAAACCTTCTCTTACAATGTACTCTATGTTCTCAACAGTTGCAGCGGTTCTTTCGAGCGAAGTTCCTTCATTCATTTTGATATCAAAAGTAAACTCTCTACTTTCCGCTTGTGGCATAAACTCTGTTCCAATGTAAGGAATCAGCATTATTGAGCCTCCAATAGTTAGAAGAGTTAGAAGTACTATAAGTTTGTTATGGTTAAGAACCCTATCTAGAATTCTACCATACCACTCGAATTTTACCGATTTATTGGAAATAGGTGCTGTTTTTTTTCTGAAGAAAAAATGGTAGAACATTGGCAGAAATAGTATTGCAGCAAACAACGATGTGATTTGTGAGTACGTCACCGTTAGCGCCTGATCGCGGAAAAACTCACCTGATGCACCATGCATGTAAACAATAGGAAGAAATACAATTATTGACGCAAAAGTTGAGGCAACAATTGCCATTCCAACCTCGCCAGTACCATTTATAGCCGCATCGCGAACCGATTCGCCCTCTTCGTGGTGCCTAAAGGTGTTTTCGATAATTACTATAGCATTGTCGAGCAGCATACCAACACCAAGCGCAAGTCCTCCAAGAGTCATAATGTTAAGGTTCAACCCTGTAAAATACATTACTGTAAAAGTCGCAATAATCGATATTGGGATTATAAAACCAACAATCAGGGTTGTTCCAATTCTGCGAAGGAAAAGGTAGAGCACTAAAATAGCTAGTATCATACCCATCCATGCGCTATCTCTAACCTCGCCAACGGCCTGACTAATGAATGTGCCTTGGTTGTTAACTATCTCAATTTTATAATCGGGTAGCGCTTTCCTTATATTTTCGAGTGCCTTGGTTGTCTGCTCAACTGCCTTTACAGTATTGAATCGGGTTTCCTTGTACACCGCTAAACCTAAGCAGCGCTCTCCATTTAATCGTACAATATTTTTGGGCTTTTGGTTGCTAACTGATACATCGGCAACTTCGCGAAGAAATATTGGAGCCTTTAAGCCTTGAGGATCGCCTACTACAGTTGATTTGTAGCCAACAATAAGGCTATTAAAATCATCTATATTTTTTAGTAGACCAACTCCTTTAACAATGTACTGCATACCCGATTCGGTGATAGTTCCACCTGAAGTTTGCTGGTTTTGAGAGGCTATTCTTTGGCTTAATTCATTGATTGTTAAATTGAATGCTGCGAGCCTGAAAGGATCGGTACTTATTCTCAACTCGCTCTCCTCCTGACCTGTAATCTCAACTTCGGCAACACCTTCGAGACGAATCAACTCGTTTCTAATGTAATGATCAGCAATCTTTCGAAGCTGGTTAAGATCGTTATTGCCAGGTCGACTAAGACCTATAATCATTACCGGAGCGCTGTTAGGATCGTGCTGAGTGATTTTAATTTCATCCGCCTTATTCTGCTGGGCAAAGGAGTTAACTGCTTTCTGTAGATCGAGGAAAGCCTCATCCATATCGGTGTTCCAACTGTACTCTACGGTTACCTGTGCCGATCCGGCACGAATAATCGACGAAACCTCAGCAACATTCGATTGACGAATTGCCATTGATTCGAGCTTATCAACGTACTGTTTCTCCATCTCTTCGGGAGGGCGCTCTCCTGACCGTACCTCAATGAATAAGCGGGGATTATTTAGATCGGGGAAAAGATCAACTCCCCGCTTATTCATTGAGGTACGGTCAGGAG
>WBUV01000266.1 GCA_008933525.1 Bacteroidales bacterium
ATATAGAATTTTCAACGATTGGCATCTTGCACTTGCTGCCTATAATGTTGGTCCAGGGGCCATTAATAACGCGATTGCAAGAAGTGGTGGCGAAACAAATTTCTGGAAAATATACGATAATCTTCCTGAAGCTGCACAAAACTATGTACCTGCATTTATTGCAGCAGCCTATGTAATGAATAATCACTCAAGGCATAATATCGTTCCTGAAAAACCGATTATTTCATACTCTCAAACCGATACTGTAATGATATCCAAACCTGTTAACTTCAACGCTCTTTCCAAAGTAACAGGCATTCCAATAGATATTATCCGATTCCTTAACCCCATTTTCAAACAAGATTATATACCCGAAAGCACATCAAAGCATTCATTACGATTACCTGCCGACAAGACAACGTTTTTCATTAAGAACGAAGTTGAAATATATTCGAAATCTACAAAACCGAATAATGCTGAATCAAAAGAAAACTCTGCAGGTTCTTTACAAAAACAAAAGATAATTCACACAGTAAAAAGTGGGGATAGTATGCATAAAATTGCAATAATTTATGGATGTACATTAGATGATATTTTTATCTGGAACCCTAAAATTGACAGCACTTTAAGCATTGGTCAAAGTATTACAGTATGGATAAATCAAAAGCAATTGTTCAAACTAAATCAATAAGTCCAATTTGTTTGCTAAATTGTATAACAATAGTTTGCATGTTTTTACGTTAAGATTTTAAACTAATCACCGACAATATTAAAAAAATATATGACCATGAAGCACACTTTGAATTTTCTGATGATCATCGTTATAATTGCCTCGCTTAGCTCCTGCAAAAAGGGTAGCAAGGGTGAGCGCAGTTTGCTACCTAACGTTACCGGAAGTGCAGGAGAGCTAGTTCTAATCCTTCCGAAACAATTATGGACCGACTCAATAGGAATCAAATACAAGGAAATTCTCTCGCAGGATTTTCCATACTTACCTCAACCTGAACCATACTTTGATCTGATAACCCTTCCACCCGATGCTTTTACCAATATTTTTAAATCGCACAGAAACATTATTTTCAACGAAACTTCATCAGAGGTTAAAGAACCAAAGTTTATACTGAAGCGCGATGTTTGGGCATCACCGCAAACAGTTCTATATGTTATTGGACCAAACTATAGTTCAATTGCTACATTCATAACCAAAGAAAAAGATAAGTTAATTGCAATCTTCGAACAAGCAGAGCGTGACAGAATTATCCAAAATGCAATTACATACGAAGAAAGAGACATAACTCCGGTTCTAAACGAAAAATTCAACATTAATCTTAAAATTCCGAAGGGTTATACCATCAAGAAACAATCCGAGAATTTTGTGTGGATATCTCACGAAACTCCCAAAATTAGTCAAGGACTTATTATTTACACATTCCCATACACCGAGAAAAACACCTTTTCATCGGAATACTTACTTAGTAAACGTAACGAATTTGTTAATCAAATACCCGGACCAACCGACGGAACCTACATGATTACGTCTACTTTTTACCCCCCTCACTTTAGCGCTATGATGTACCGCGATAGGTATTTTGGAATTTTACGCGGGTTTTGGGATGTATACAAACACCCAATGGGTGGCCCTTTTATAAGTTTTTCAACATTAGATGAGAAACGTCAAACCATCATCAACATTGAAGCCTACGTTTATGCTCCAAGCGGAAAAAAACGCAATTACCTCCGCCAAGTCGAAGCGCTCGTCTACTCGCTAGAACTTAATTAGAAAATTCAAAATTGAAAAAGGCTGCAGATCATAGTTGCAGCCTTTTCAATTCTTTAAATGCAGTAATTACTACTTGGCATTATCTACTAGTTGATCAACAAATTGTTTTATTGATTTCGAATCGGTTGCACCGTAAAAATCGAAATAATACTCAATCAGGTACTTTTTAATATCGTCGTTGCTCATTTTCTGGCGGCGAAGAATTGGGAGTATGGTGTAAAACTCGTTAGTTAATGCCTCCTGATCAACAAAAACAAGATCAAATTTTGTTATCTCCTCGCTGGTACGGGTATTTTTCTCGTATAAGTAAACTGCAACGCTCGGTATTTCGTTTGATGCAATAGTACCTGAATTCGTTGCCATAAGCTTGTCCTTCTCAACAATTAGCACATTTTGATCGTAGCCAAGTTGTTTTGAAACGGGGTTATTGTTTACTCTGTAGTAGAAAACGATTATTTTATTCTCATCAATCTTGTAAGTAGTTGATTTACAGGGATTGATACTTTACTGCCAATAACTGAAAATTTATCGTTGCCAAAGTATCCTTTTAAATCGCTAATTTCAGATTCTTCGGGTTTGTACCTTTCGGCCATTAAGCTCCTACGTTTAGTTGGAACTGCCACATCCTTTACAGTCACAGTTAATTGCTGTAAAGCATCGGGTGATGGTGGCTCGTGCATCTTCATCATAAATCTACCCATATTCTGACTTATCGAAATGATGTAAGAGTCGAATGTGTCAAAAGTGACTCTATCACCGGGCTGTAAAACATCTCCAGCTTTTAGCTGAGTTCCTGTTTTATAGTTCATCACTTTACCATTAATTCTAGTAACAATATAGCTTTCCTGGGCTATCAACGATGAACTAATCATTATAAGGAAAACGACAATTAGATTAAACTTGGTTTTCATATTGGTAATTGTTTAATTTATCTAAAGATGGTTATTCACAATTTATGTACCAAAGTTAAGAAAACATAAGTTAACCTAGTACTTTAAATGATTAATTAAAAAATCAAATCATAAATTGGATTATCTCTTCGCCTTCTTTCCTTTTGAACAAACTAATCCATACGAGTCATCAATCCACTCCTTAATAAGTTTATCCGGAACCGATCCATCAATCCAAACTGTATTCCAGTGTACCTTGCTCATATGGTAACCCGGAACAACTGCAGGATATTGCTCGCGGAGCTCAATGGCTTTTTCTGGGTCGCACTTTAGATTTAACGATAGGTCGCCCGTTAGGTTAGTGAGAGCAAACATCTTTCCATTAACCTTAAATACCAGAGTGTCCTCATCAAATGGCAAGCTTTCTGTAACATTTGGCTTCGACAAACAGTACTCTCTAATTTCGACAATATCCATACCTTTTATAATGTTGGGTAAAACGCATCCTCTATATGTTCAATAACAGGACTTTTTCCATTGATAACAACTGAAACAATATCAAATCTCACTTCCGCATTAATACTTAAACTCTGCACATAGGCATCGGCTGCATCAATAATTCGCTTCTGTTTTCTTCTCCTCACAGCCTCCTTCGGCTCCTCCCAGAAACTAGTAGCCCGAGTTTTCACCTCAACAATCACAAGCATTTGATTGTCCATGGCAATAATGTCAATTTCCTTGTGGCCATAGTGCCAATTTCGATGCAAAATAGAATAACCTTTCTCATGGAGGAAATTCACGGCTAGATCCTCGCCTAATTTACCCAGATTTTTTTGCTGATATAAATCATCATCCCTTTTCATTCAATAAAAATTATTGTATTTTGCTGATAATCTATGCAATAATAATAAAACCTAATATTTAAATTTCTATCGTTGCAGAAACCGACACTTGAATAAAGCATTTTTGTAACTATTTTTCAATTATTTCGAAAAAGGAAGTGTAAAAAATACTCCTATGAACCATTGGCCGAAAATACTTATACTCCTTATTGTTCTGCCAATCAGCGCACTATCAAATATAGATAATTTTGAGGGTAAGATCAAAATAATTAAAGAGGGCGCTTATGACACCTCAAAAATTGAGGTTAGTGTTAAAAATGAAATCGTAAGAATTGACGAGTTTAATTCGAGCAATCAAATTGTAAGAAGCTATTTGGTTGATCTGGCCAAGAAGAGATTATATGCTCTATCGCTTAAGGAAAAACTATACTCCGAAATACCACTAAACAAAAGTTCAGGTTCAGCCCTCAATCCTGAGATTACAAAAACACAAAACTCCATGAATATTAATGGGGAAAATTGTTATCAGTGGAGAGTAAAGGATAAATCAAGGAACTCAGAAGTAACATTCTGGGTGACGCAAAAAGACCTTAGTTTTTTAAAAGCACTTGTGGGCATTCTTAACAGAAGTCAAACCCCACTTACCATTCTTGGTCAATTCCCTCAGGTAAATGGGTATATACCATTGATGGCTGTTGATAGAACCTTGTTAAGAAAACTAAAGGAGAGTGCCAGAATAGTTGACATCAAGCAACAAAAACTACCCGACAGTATTTTTATTATTCCTCGTGATTTTCAAGAACTCCTTGGTTAGTTGCTCCCGAAAAATTTAATTCGGCACCCTCTTCGTTAACAATTAAATCTACCTTTCGACCTATAATTAAGGAGTTATTCGGCTCCACATGCCCAGCAGGGAATCCGTAGCATACTGGAATATTATAATCTTTCATCACCGAGTAGATAATTTCATAAGCATCGGATCCAAAGGGTGTTTTATTGTCTCTCATATCGGAAAACGACCCAACAACTAGTCCTGTTATGGCTTTCAGTTTACCACTTCGCTTTAAATGCATCATCATCCTATCGATATGGTACAAATACTCGTCAAGATCCTCAATGAATAGAATCCGATCCTGAGCAGCAAAATCTGCATCGGTTCCAATTAAACTATTCAGAATAGACAAATTTCCCCCAGCAAGAAGCCCAGTAGCACTTCCAAACTGATTGAAAGAATGGTGTGGTATTCGATAATTTAAATTCTGACCTGTTAATGCTTTAACCAAATTATTTATGGATTCATTCCCAGAAATATCACTAGTATAGTTGATAGGCATTGTAGCATGCAAGGTTTCCAACCCGTACCAGCTACTTATTATACTATGTAACACTGTAATATCGCTATAACCTATAATCCATTTAGGGTTAAGCTGTAATTTGCGCAGATTTAGTAAATCAAGAATACGAACAGTACCATATCCTCCCCTCGCACAGAGTATTGCCCTCACAGACTTATCCTCTATCATTTCCATTAAATCCTCAGCACGCTCCTCATCTGTACCAGCAAACTGATGATGCTGAGAGAATAAGTGAGGTGAAGTTTTTACCATAAAACCCTGGGCTGTAAGAAATCTAATGGCAGGCTGCATTTCATCGCGAGTTACAAAACGTGCAGGAGCCACAATTCCAATTGTATCGCCAGGTTTAAGGTATGGTGGTGTTATATTTTCCATCTAAATTCTAAAAAACATTACAATGCAT
>WBUV01000267.1 GCA_008933525.1 Bacteroidales bacterium
AGCATATATATTAAGGGGTGTTTTCCGTCCAATAAGATTTAATGTTGATATTAATCCAAAAATTCCTAGTACATGATCGCCATGTAGATGCGAAATAAAAATGTGGTCAATACGATTCATGTTCAGCCGATACTTCCGGAGCTGAATCTGAGTACCTTCTGCACAATCCAATAAAAATAACCGCTCATGTGAATTAACCACATGAGCGGAAGGAAATCTGTTTATTGTAGGCAATGCAGAACTACTGCCCAAAATTGTAACACTAAATGTCACTATTAGCGTTCGTTTTCTGCTTTAACGATAAACTGCAAAGCCTCGTCCTTAGAGTAAGCAATATTAAGAACGGTGTCAAGTTGCGAAATTGTAATTAAACGTTCTACCGCATCGGTAAGTCCGGTAAGTACAAATGTGCCACCTGCGTTCTTGCATAGTCTATTGGCAACAAGTATAGCGCTTAACCCTGATGAATCGCAATAGCGACAGCTGCTTAAATCGAGAACTATATTACGCTCGCCGTTTCCAGAAATGAGAACCAATTCTGATTTAAGGCTTGGTGCAATATTGGTGTCGAGTTTTTCTTCCAACACTTCAATCAGGGTGTGTTTATCCAGCTTTTCAATTTTAAATTCCATTGCTATCAGGATTAAGGTTAAACAATATAACTATTCGCTAGCCTTTGAATCGTCTTTCTTTTGATTTTCTTCGAGTTCCGATTTTAAGGCTGCTAGTTCAGATATATCCCCTAAGGTAGTCTTTTCTAAGTTAGCTTTCAACTTTTTTACAGCTTTTTGTGTGGTTGTACCCTTAGATTTTTTTTCACCCTTATCTTCAACCTTCTTGTCGTCCTCGAAAATTCTGCTATGCGAAAGGATAATACGTTTTGCAGCTTTGTTGAATTCAATTACTTTAAACTCTAATTTTTCATCAACTTTAGCTTGGCTACCATCCTCTTTTGTTAAATGCTTAGGAGTAACAAAACCTTCAACGCCATACTGAAGAGCAACTACAGCACCTTTATCGAAGATATCGGTAATAGTACCTTCGTGAACTGAATCAACGGTGAAGATTGTTTCGAATACATCCCAAGGATTTTCTTCAAGTTGCTTGTGGCCTAGGCTCAAACGACGGTTTTCTTTATCGATTTCTAGAACAACTACTTCAATCTCAGCACCAACAGTTGTGAATTCTGCAGGATGTTTGATTTTCTTTGTCCAGCTTAAATCTGAAATGTGAATTAGACCATCAACACCTTCCTCGATCTCAACAAACACACCAAATGTGGTGAAGTTGCGAACCTTAGCAGTATGCTTAGAGTTTAATGGGTATCTCTCCTCAATTTTATCCCAAGGATCGTTCTTAAGTTGCTTCATGCCAAGAGACATTTTGCGCTCATCGCGATCAAGTGTAAGAATCTGAGCCTCAACTACATCTCCTACCTTAAGAAATTCCTGAGCACTACGTAGGTGTTGGCTCCACGACATTTCTGAAACGTGAATTAAACCTTCAACACCAGTTGCAATCTCTACAAATGCGCCATAGTCTGCAATAACAACTACTTTACCTTTAACTACATCACCAACTTTAAGGTTAGAATCTAGAGAATCCCAAGGATGAGAAGTTAATTGTTTTAAACCTAGAGCGATACGCTTTTTAGAATCATCGAAATCAAGGATAACAACGTTCAACTTCTGATCGAGTTGAACAACTTCCTCTGGATGATTTACGCGACCCCAAGATAGATCTGTAATGTGGATAAGACCATCTACGCCGCCCAAATCGATGAACACACCGTAGCTGGTGATATTTTTAACAGTTCCTTCAAGAACCTGTCCTTTTTCAAGTTTAGCAATGATATCTTTCTTTTGTTGCTCAAGTTCAGCCTCAATAAGAGCTTTGTGAGAAACAACAACGTTTTTGTATTCCTGGTTGATTTTAACAACCTTGAACTCCATTGTTTTACCAACAAAGATATCGTAATCGCGGATTGGCTTAACGTCAATTTGAGAACCTGGTAAGAATGCCTCGATTCCAAATACGTCAACAATCATACCGCCTTTAGTTCTGCATTTGATGAAACCTTTGATGATTTCGTCTTTCTCAAGAGCAGAGTTAACACGATCCCAAGAACGAAGAGCACGTGCTTTCTTGTGCGAAAGAACTAACTGTCCCTTTTTGTCCTCTGGATTCTCAACATAAACTTCAACTTTTTCGCCAATCTTTAATTCTGGATTGTAACGAAATTCGCTGATACTAACAACACCTTCGGATTTGTATCCGATATTGATAAATACTTCACGCTTAGTTAGTGCAATTACTGTACCCTCAACAACCTCATTCTCACCAATGGTGGAAAGAGTTTGATTGTACATGGTTTCTAACTCGTTGCGTTGATCTTTAGAATAGATTGCATCTTCTGCATACGATTCCCAATCGAAATTCTCGATACCTGCATTAGCAGATTTTACATTTTCTGTGGCTTCTTTAGCAGCCATTTCTTCTTGATTAATCATTTAATTACCTCAATGTTAATTAATTAGACATTATTTGTAGAAAAAATCAGAATGCAAAAATACATAACTTTATCATTTCTAGGAAATAATGTGTATTAATTATTCGATTGTTTAATAAAAAAAACTGGATTCTTGCAATATTCAATATTTACAGCTATCACTTAAAGTAGGAAAATATAAATTTATGAATTACTTTTGAATTCAGAATTGAGGATGATTAATATCAACTATTGTAAACATTAACAGGGAGTTTGATGAAAAGAATACTTGTAACTGGTGGAGCAGGCTTTTTGGGCTCTCATCTTTGCGAAAGATTACTTTCCGAGGGCAATGAGGTTATTTGCTTGGATAATTTTTTTACTGGCTCTAGGTCCAATGTGGTTCATTTACTGAGTAACCCATACTTTGAGTTGGTTCGCCACGATGTTACAGTTCCATTCTATGCCGAGGTTGATGAAATATACAATTTGGCCTGCCCTGCATCGCCAATTCATTACCAGTACAATCCCATAAAAACTGTAAAAACTTCGGTTATGGGTGCTATCAATATGCTTGGATTGGCCAAACGTGTAAAAGCAAAAGTCTTACAAGCATCAACCAGCGAGGTTTATGGTGATCCGTTGATTCACCCTCAAACAGAATCGTACTGGGGAAACGTTAATCCGATTGGCCCTCGTTCATGCTACGATGAGGGAAAACGCTGTGCCGAAACTCTTTTTGTTAACTACCATGAGCAGAACAAGGTACGAATCAAAATTGCAAGGATATTCAACACCTATGGGCCACGGATGAGTCCCAACGATGGTCGGGTGGTTTCCAATTTTATTGTTCAGGCTCTAAACAACAAGGATATCACAATATTTGGCGATGGCAAACAAACCCGTAGTTTCATGTATGTCAGCGATTTAGTTGAAGCATTTATTAGATTAATGAATACTCCCGACAATTTTACTGGCCCTGTAAACCTTGGAAACCCATCGGAGTTTACAATGCTCGAACTTGCCGAAAAAGTTATAAAACTTACCGGCAGCAAATCAAAACTTATTTACTTGCCTCTCCCCCAGGATGATCCTACTCAGCGTCAACCTGATATCTCTTTAGCAAAGAAACACCTAAACGGATGGAGTCCGTCTGTTAAGCTTGATGATAGATTAATTCATACCATTGAGTATTTTAAACCATTATCGAACATATAATTCGAAGTTAATGAAAATCATTCAAACAGATTTTCCAGATCTATTGGTAATTGAGCCAAGAGTATTTGAAGATAATAGGGGCTATTTCTTCGAAAGTTATAATTCTATTAAATACAAAGAGCTTGGCATTGATATAACATTTATTCAGGATAACGAATCAAAGTCGTCGAAAGGGGTAATAAGAGGTTTGCATTATCAGCTTTCGCCCTTTGCACAAACAAAACTAATTAGGGTTGTATCGGGCAGAATACTCGACGTTGCTGTTGATATTAGACAAAACTCGCCAACATTTGGCAAGCATTTTTGCATAGAGCTCTCGAACGAGAATAAAACACAGCTATTAGTTCCTAAGGGATTTGCCCATGGATTCTCGGTATTAAGCGAAACAGCCACGGTATTTTATAAGTGCGACAACTACTACAATCCAGAAGCAGAACGAGGAATCCGTTATAACGATCCACAACTAGGCATTAGCTGGAAACTCGATCAAGAAAATGAAATAGTTTCATCAAAAGATAGAGTGCTGCCCAATCTTATTAACGCCGAAATGAATTTTATTTATGGAAACACACATTAAGAATATTCTTGTAACTGGAGCAAACGGTCAACTTGGTAACGAAATTAGAAATTTGGCAAACTCTTATGCTTCCTGTAGGTTTATTTTTACGGATTATCAGGAGTTAGATATCACCAACTCCAATGCATGCGAGGATTTTATAAAAAAAACAAAACCAAACTTCATAATTAACTGTGCAGCTTATACTGCTGTAGATAAAGCCGAGCAAGAAAAAACTGAAGCAAATTTGCTCAATGCTACTGCTCCTAAAATACTTGCAGATTTATGTAAAAATTTAAACGTTAAGTTGATTCACATTTCGACCGATTATGTTTTTGATGGAAAAACATACCTCCCCTACAAGGAAACCGATGGTGTTAATCCAGAGTCGGCATACGGAAGAACTAAATTACAGGGAGAGCATAATGTGCTAGATTCTGGAGTGGGAATGGTTATTCGTACATCTTGGCTTTACTCAGCATACGGGAATAACTTTGTAAAAACTATACTTAAACACGGTGCTATAAAACCTGAACTTAGAGTGGTTTTCGATCAAATAGGAACACCAACTTGGGCTCACGATTTGGCAAAAGCCATACTTGATATTACAAACAAGGGTGGAAGCAACTTTAAACCTGAAATATTCCACTATTCCAACGAGGGTGTTTGTAGCTGGTTCGATTTTGCACATGAAATAATCGCTATTTCAAACATGCAGTGCAAAGTTAAACCGATAGAAACAAAAGACTATCCTACCCCTGCAATTCGACCCAAGTATAGCGTGTTCAACAAGCAAAAAATTCGTAACTTGTATAATCTCGAAATTCCTCATTGGAGGGATAGTCTTATTGAATGCCTGAAACAATTAAGGTAATTTGAGAATTCGACAATTTGAAAGTTTGGGAATTGGAAGAACTTAATCCATTTACTTATTTAACAAATAACTTAATATCCCAC
>WBUV01000268.1 GCA_008933525.1 Bacteroidales bacterium
GCCCGATAAGAGTTTCCAGAAAAACTTTGATGGTGCAAAAAAAGCCGGTATACCTGTGAGCGCTTACCACTTTTTTAACTTTAACCGAGATGGGGCTCGACAAGCCGATAATTTCCTGCGAAGAGTAAATCTTAAAGAGTTCGATCTCCCTCCGGTTGTCGATGTGGAGGAGTGGGGTAACGTAATACGCCGACCACGAAAAGAAATTGTTGCCGATTTAAAGGAATTTATAACAATAGTTGAGCATAAAGCGGGCGAAAAAGTTTTAATCTATACAAACGAGGATACTTACAAGCATTACATTAAGGATAATTTCCCAAATCACGATATATGGATCTGTTCCTTCGATCATAAGCCCGATATTGGTCGTCCTTGGACATTCTGGCAGTACTCCCATACCGGGAAGTTGAAAGGAGTTCATGGAAAAGTAGATTTTAACGTTTTCCATGGTTCAACTATTGATTGGAAACAATACCTAAGCCGCTAGGCTAATTTCTTTTATTTTGTTTGGCTAAACAGCCATTGAAATAGTTCCGGCTCTTTAAATGCATTATCCCAGCTGTTGTGATTTACAAGAGGATATGTGGTTAGTTTAGCTTCTCCGCCATTTGCCAAAATTGCTTGGTACATTAGTTTTGAATATTCTGGCGAAACAATTTCGTCCATTTCTCCATGGAAAATCCATATCTTAACCTTTTCGGCATATTTCTTTGCAACATTAGGATTACTTCCCCCACAAATTGCTATTGCAGCGGTAAATAGTTTTGGTTGTCGGTATATCAGTTCAAATGTTCCCATCGCGCCCATGGATAATCCGCTAATGTAAACCCTTTTTTTATCAATATATTTTTCCTTTACCAATGCTTTTGATAGTTTAACCAGAAGATCCATCGGCTCGGTTGGTTTTCCTTCGGGAATAAACTGAAAAGACCTAAAGCCTTTGTCGTCCTGATATATTTTCACATTTGCCCAGTAACTATTAGCGTTGCATTGTGGGAATACAACAATGGCAGGAAATTTATTCCTTACCGAGTCGCTTGCAAAAAGTGAACCGCCATGCGTTAGCTGCTTTTGGTTATCCGATCCTCGTTCACCTGCTCCATGCAGAAAAATCACTAAAGGATATTTGTTCTTTGGATTGAAGTTCTTAGGATACATTATCCTGTAGGGTAACGTGGAGCCTTTATCATTAAAAACTTTTTCTTCGTAAGAGGTTATATAATCCTGCGACATCGTATTGATTGTTGAAATTAAAAGTATAAGCGTTGATAGTAGGATTTTCATTGGCTTAGAATTATATTATTAATTGGTAAACATTGCTGTGTTAATATTGTCTGAGCAGAACATGAAGGGCTTTCACTTTTTTGTAAATATGCTATAAATTACCGTTATCGGCAAATGAATAGCACTCATTATCGGTAATAATTAAGTGATCGAGAATAGAAATATCGAATAAGTTCGCCGCATCTTTAAGTTTTTTGGTTATGGCGATATCCTTATCGCTGGGTTTTGGGTTTCCCGATGGATGATTGTGCGCAATTATTATTGACGATGCTAGTTTTTCAACTGCCGTTTTAACAATAATTCGAACGTCCACAACGGTTCCGGCAACTCCTCCCTGACTAACCCTTACTTTGTCTATCACCTTGTTGGCTTTGTTAAGAAGTAGTGCCCAAAATTCCTCGTGGGGCAAATCGGCTAGCATAGGCTGAAAAATTTCAACCACATCGTGGCTCGATGTTACTCTTTCCCGGTTAATGGCCTCCACGGCTTTTCTTCTTCGCCCAAGTTCAAGTGCAGCAAGCACTGTTATGGCTTTAGCTTCGCCAATTCCTTTGATTTGCGTTATTTGATGTAAACTGAACTTCCCTAGCTCGTTTAAATTGTTTTGGGCGAGCGTAAGTAACCGTTGTGCCACTGTAACTGCTGTTTCGTCGGAATTTCCAGAACGTAATAGAATAGCAATTAGCTCGGCGTCGCTTAGGCTACTAATCCCCTTCTTTTGCATTTTTTCGCGGGGTCTGTCTTCCACTGCCCAATCCTTTATTGTAAGGCGTTTATATTCTTGTTCCATACCGAATAATTAAAGCGTTAATCTAAGATAGAGTTTTTTTATTTATTGATGACTGACAAGGTGTTATATTTGTATTCTTGTGTTGTAGGATTTGAATTATTGGTTTTGCTACGCAATATCTTCAGTAGTTAGGCGCGAATGGATCGCTTCGAAATATTTACTACATTCGCTAAATTTCAAACATTGCAAAATGATTAAGAACTTTAATTGGAAATTCCCTTTAATCATGCTTGTTGTGGTTGGGGCGTACTATGTTTATAGCGTAAAATTCAGTACACCACGCAGGGCATTAAATATTGTTGCCGATTCAGTGGTTTTCAAAAGGGGTTGCTCTAACCCAGAATCAGCTTGCTTGCGACTCAACTTCGTGTTCCCCGCATTTGCCGATAAAATTCCCAATAAATTATCCGAAAGTTTATACTCCGACTATTTGTTGATGATTGAGGATAGTTCCGATGTTAAAAATATCAACGAGTTAAAGAATAAACTGGTCGATATTTCGTACCGGTACGATAGTACTTACGTTGATTTTACCAATTCATTCCCCAAAGCATCGCATATTGAGTGGTTTGTGAATATTTATTTTGAAGTTCTAAGGAACGATGGTAAAATACTCACGCTATGTTACTTCTATTCCGATTATATGGGAGGCGCCCACGGGGTGCAAAACTACCACTATCAAAATTTTGACATAAGAAAATCGAGCCGACTTGAATTGTCCGATATTTTTGAGAATATAGACGATTTTTACGCAGTAGCAGAAGTAGCCTTTAACGAAGAATATCAATCGGAGAGAGATTCTGGCGTATTTTGGTTTACTAATAACAAATATGAACTTCCACAGGAATACGGATTTGGCAGCAAAGCGTTTGTTCTCCACTACAATGCCTACGAAATTGCCAACTATGCACAGGGCGATATTGTTATTGAGATTCCCTACTCAAAACTCAAAGGAATACTTAAATCGAATTGGAATTACTTGACGGAGTAAAATAAGAAAAGCCCCAAAAATGGGGCTTTTGCATATAATGTTTTACTAGAGAATTATGCTAGAACGTTAACGTGCTTCTGAATAGAGCTCTTTAAGTTTGCAGCCTTATTCTTGTGAATAATGTTTCTTTTAGCAAGTTTATCAAGTAAAGCCGATACTTTAGGTAGCATTTCTGCTGCAACAGCCTTATCGGTAGTTGTTCTAATAGCTTTTAGAGCGTTACGAGTTGTTTTAGCAGAATATCTGTTATTTATTCTGCGAGCCTCAGTTTGCCTAATTCTTTTTACCGATGATTTATGATTTGCCATCTCTTTAATATTATGTTCTTGTTAAGTAGCCCGTAGGGGAATCGAACCCCTGTTACCAGGATGAAAACCTGACGTCCTAACCCCTAGACGAACGGGCCTTAAAAAACTTCGTTAAGTGGTGTTACCTTATCAAAGCGGGTGCAAAGGTATATGAATTTTTATTTCTTGCAAAAGTTTTTCAAAAAAAATGAAAAAATATTTTCTGCTGATTTTTTCAGATCATTTATCTCCTACAATATTTTCGGCCAATTCCTGCAGATTCACTCCAGAAAAATTTCCCGAGGTCATTATAAGTAAATTTTTGTTCTCCCAGCTAAAGCCCTTTAACTTGGCTAAAAGTTCCTCTGAATTGGTGTAAACCTGAAGGTTTTGCTGACCAAAACCGGCCTTAACCTCTTCGATGCTGATTTGTGGAAGTCGTTTATGTTCAATGGTATGTGGATTAAAGTACACCATGGGAAAGTCGGCACCAAGCAGAGTATCCTTGTACTGCGACAAAAAATTCTTATTCAAACTACTGAACGTGTGTAGCTCAAAGCAGGCAACTAGTTCTCGGTTTGGATATGCTTCGCGAACCGCCTTTAGCGTTGCACCAACCTTCGAAGGCGAGTGAGCAAAATCCAAGAAAACCCTTGTTGAATCATTCTCTGCTAAGCACTGTAAACGCTTTGCTGCTCCTTTGAAAGTTCCAATGGCGCTGTAAAATTGAGAATCGGTTACCCCAAGTAAACTGCACACAGCCTTGGTAGCACCGATGTTCTGTACATTATGTTTCCCAAAAACCTTTAAGGGAAAAGAGTTTTCGTAGGAAACAAGGGAATAGTTTCCAGCATTATCCACAGAGTACTCCTGAGTTGAGTATGGTATATAGTTAATGTCCTTCCTATTCGATGATTTTACCACATCAACAACCTCCGCGTCGTCGTTACAGTAAATTAGTGCGCCATTGGGTTCAATGCAATCAATAAAAATTGAGAATTGGTTTTTGTAATTCTCGAAGGTTGGGAACACATTTATATGGTCCCAAGCAATGCCCGATATAATGGCGATGTTGGGTTTGTACACATGAAATTTTGGACGAGGATCAATTGGCGAGGTTAAATATTCATCACCCTCAAAAACTGCAAACCTTGTTTCGTGGCTGAAGCCAACCATATTATCGAAACCATCTAGCTGCGCACCAACCATATAGTCAAAACCAACACCTGATTGTTTCAAAACGTGCATAATCATCGATGTAATGGTGGTTTTACCATGACTGCCACCCACAACAACCCTTGTTTTATCTTTGGTTTGCTCGTAAAGGTACTCTGGGTATGAGTATATTTTAATTCCCAGCTCTTTTGCTTTTAAAAGTTCAGGATTATCTGAACGAGCGTGCATGCCAAGCACAATAGCATCAAGCTCTGGAGTAATCATATCGGCATTCCAACCAGTATATGCAGGTAATAATCCATTGTTCCTTAATCGGGTTAGCGATGGCTCAAATATCTCATCATCTGAACCAGTAATTTTATACCCTTTATTTTTAAGCGCAATGGCCAAATTGTGCATTGCACTTCCACCTATCGCAATAAAATGAATTCTCATAAACAACGATTAAAGTATAGATTTTGCGTTACAAATAAATCAATGTCAAAAGTATAATTTTTGATTTGATATTTCGATTCATTCCCCCGTTTTATTATACATTATAAGCTATCCAAACAACAATCAGCATAAAAAAAGTTCAAACATTCCATTAAATTTGCTGTTCTTATATAAAATTAAATATGTGGTTATGAAACTATCGCATTTCAACATATCAAACTTTAAAATAGATGGCGGAGCAATGT
>WBUV01000269.1 GCA_008933525.1 Bacteroidales bacterium
ATTATTTAGTGTTAAATATAGTGTTTAAAATAACACAAACAATCATAACTAAAAGTTGATCATTCTTTTCGATTTCTTCTTACTGGTTCAAAATCGAACGACAGTGAAAAACGTACGGTATTTGCCATAGGACTGTTAAAGCCTCCAGTGGGAATAAGGTAAGCAAAGTCGATGTTAAAAATATTATACTTTAAACCTGCTCCAAGTGTAAAGTATTTTCTATTTCCTTTGTTTTGATGCTCGTAAAAATATCCAGCTCGTATTGCAAATTGCTTTGCGTACCAGTATTCTACACCCGATGAGATGAAAATCTCCTGAAGCTCTTCCTTTATTCCCGCAGGAGCGTCGTAAAACGATTGAATAATTCCTTGTACAATAGAAACGTTAGGGTTTAATCCCTTTACAATCTCATTCTCGTCGTTATAAACCGGTGGAGTAGGAACTAACAGTTTGTTAGCATCGATCGAGAACGATATGGAGTTGTACTGATCGAATTCAGTTGTTAATCGGCCACCTAATCGCAAATTCTGAGGTATAAAATCCTTATTGGGATCGTTATTGTACGATACTTTTGAACCAATATTGGAGATATTTAATCCAAAAGCCATTTCGCCGTTACGGCCGCTCAGCATAATTGGATGTTGGTAATACATGGCAATGTCAGCGGCAAATGCGCTACCAGCTTTGGCATCGGTTTGTGTTTGTCCGGAATAACCACCCGTTAAATCGGAACGTATGTACCTAAAAGCGAGTGCTCCCGAAATGTAGTTGGAGAATTTGCGAGAGTAGGCAAAATCCAGCGCTAGCTCATTTGGGTTGAATGTTGTAACTGAGTTACCAAGGTTATCGGTAAAAGTAATTTCGCCCATGGCAAAGTATCGCAACGATCCACTAATTGTTTGGAACTGGTCTACCTTGTAGTAGCCTGTTAGGTAGGTTAAATTTATATCATTTACAAGATTTCTTAACCATGGAGTATAGGAGAAAGCAACTCCCCATTTTTTGTCGACAAATGGAAATTTTGCCGAATTCCAGTGTTGAGAGTTTGCATCGGGCTGGGTTGCAACTCCCACATCGCCCATTGCTCCAGCTCTTGAGTCTGGGGCTATTGTGGTAAACGGAACGGCAACTCTTAGTGCATTTAAACCACCAGATATATCCTCAACATCTACTTGAGCATAAGAAGTTGCCGACAAAGAAATAAGCAAACAAATTGCAATTAACTTAGAAATTGACTTAAGCATTCGATTAAAATTTAGAACGGCAAATTTAATTATTTGTAAATAACAATCTCCTAAACGAAAAATAAATAGAATTATTACTTCATTATTACAAGTTTATTTTGGATCTGAGCAGTATCGCCATTGGCCGATTTTACAATTAATCGACAAATATAGATACCTTTTCCAAGGGGGCTTCCTGAGTTGTTTAGTCCATTCCACGAAATAGGCCCAATTCTGTAATTTCCACTATTCTGTTCTGAGTAAAAAATTTGTTTTACCAACATACCTGAGTAATTGAAAATTTGAATCTCAATACCTAGGTCAGTATCTGGTTGATTGTGCTCAAAGAACATATCGGTTTTATCGGAAAATGGGTTGGGGAATCCATAAAAGTTTTTAATCTCCAGTTTATTTCCCGATGTTACATTGAAACTAATTTCGGTTTCCGAACTGTTGTTATATATATCCCATGCTTTAACTTTCATTCTCTTCAATCCTGGCGATAAGTTTGTAAGTTGGAACTCTACTCTACCTCGCTTAAAGTCGTTTACATCGGACTGGTAATAATTATTCAGGTTAAATTTTTGAACTAAATCGTCGGAACTTAATGTTGCAGTTAAATCATGTCCAATGCCAATTCCGGTAGTGTTAATCCCACTTTCGTCAAACAATTTGACTAAAAGTTTAGGATTTGGATCGGAAATGCCACCGTTTTTAAAGTTTTCGTCGTTCAGGTATATTTTTATCTCAGGTCCAGTAACATCCTCAGCAGGGAAATTGGAAATTCCGCCAACAATAATCGACTCGTTGCTTCCCATGGCGGTTTCATCATTATTTGTGGCAAATAAACTAATTCGCCCACTACCGTATTGGTAATTGATATCCTTAGGAACAATAAAATCTAATTCAAACAATCCGCCTTCAACTGCGGCATTACCTTTATAAATTACATTTTCTCTGGAGGAAAAAGTCATAGGATAACCACCATCGTTAGTTAATGTAGTAATGTTTTTCGCTTTATCGAAAACGGTTATTGTGGCTAATCCTGTGAAGTTGCTCGCCAAATTTCCATTAAAATCCAAAACCTGACCGTTAATACTTACTTCACTTAATGCTTTGAGCGTATCGGTTTGTTCGGTTAGCAGTTTCCCATTTAGGCTCAAAAGATCGATTTTGTATTTTGGGTAGCGAAGTTTTAATGCTGGATCGCCTAGTAGCGTAAAGTTTCTCTTGTTATAGCCGGTACCAGAAATGTTTTTGGTAACTCTAACCAAATCGCCTAGCGTATTGTAGGTATTATCAACTCCTGATTTTGCGAAAATATTCTTGATGAAGTTATAGTTTAGAACAAAGTTGGGGTTTGAGTACACAAGTCTAGTTGTCGATAGAAGAGCGATTCCTGCTCCTTTAGGCGATAGAAGAACCCACTCTCCGGTTGATGTAAGGTTGTAATCATCAAACCGGCTAAACTCACAAGTTGCGGTAACAAATAGCGATAAGGATTTATAGTTTTTCCACGATAAAACATCATCTAACATAATAACTTTTTCGTGCGACAACCATCGTTCATTCCCATGTCCGGTATAGTTAACAAGCAAAGCACCATTATTAATGGTTGTATTTATTGCACTTGTTGCGTCAGGGTAACTAGCTCCGCCCGATGAATTTTCTTGCTTATAAGCATCGAAGAAAACTTTCTGTATATTGTATTCGTTGTGGTTAATACTAATATAGTCGGCCAAAGTATTAGCATCTTGCATATGTATGTTTCCATCTTCATCGTCGCCAATGAACAAAAGTTGATTCTGCCAACCACCAATATTATCTGAGCTAATGTACTGTTTAATTTTGCCGATAACTACATCGGCTTCTTGAGTCGACTTTGCAGGAATCCTTCCAATTCCAATATCAAGTAACCCATCGGCTTCACCTTCATTTTCATCGAGCAGCCCAAAGTAATCGTCTGTTATAAACGATTGAATCTTGTTAATGGATCGTTCGGATTGAAATGTAAGTATGTAGTTTGTGTTACTGCTCTTTGTTGATAGATTATCGTACGATCCATCGCCAAAAAGCAAAAGGTATCGGGGGAATTCATTTTCAGCGTTAGCCCTTTGGTAGAGCATTCTCATTAAATTTCGTATAGAAGAAACATCTGGATTGCCAGATGAAAATTCGTTATATACCTGTTCGTTGGTTAAAACCACAACATTGAGTTCATCCAATTCTCTATGAATACTAGCAAGTTCATTGGCATGCGAAAGGAAGTTGGGGTGCGTAACAATAACCATATCGGGTTGGTTCAATCCGTGTAAATTCTGATTGGCTACATCGCCAACAAAGCTAACCGAACGAGTATTGCTGGGCTCAAAAGCAATAAATTGTCTTAAACTTTCAGTAGAACACTTAAATGATAATGAACCGGTATTTATGGTTGTTTCTATTTTTTTTGCCTGATTAATATTGCTAACATCCCATATCTGAACATTCTGGCTGTTGGTTTGTATTGAGAATTGGGTAACTCTACCGACTCCGGTAGTCGAAAAGTCTCTAAACAATAATTGTGTGCCGTTGAATATTAATTTTTGGCGAGCATTTATCGTCAAAAAATCTAACCAACCTGTTGAGGCTGCTATTGTTTTATTATAGGATAACTCTATGGTTAGATTATTATTTGGTATAGTTGTTTTGAACACTTGGCTTTTAACCGATACTAAATCGGCCAATTCATCGCCAATGATTACACCATTTAATGATAGTGTTCCAATATTTACACTGTTTACCTTTACAGTATAGTTGCTTGATGCCGCAGATCTGGCTGCGGCCCTTAACCAAACCTTTAATTCACTCCCAACTTCAGGATTTGATAGGTTTGTGTTGTAATTGCGGGTTGTGGTTAAGTCAAAAATATCGCCAAACCATTCTCTTCCCGATTTTACAAGGTTAGTATCGTTCTGTTCAAAAGTAATAATTGCATCATACGAGTTTGATGTATAGTTATTTGCATCTAAAGGTTGAGTTTCGGTTTGAATTAAGGTTTGTGGATGGTCGGTGGTAATAAAGTAGTGCGTTTTTTTTGTATATGGATGTTGTTCCTCGGTCCACATATCAACCGATGGATTGTAAACAGGATACTTTGGTCCCTCGGCAAAGAAAAGAATGTAATCGCCTTGATTAAAGATTCCGTCATTTCCCTTTTCTATATATATTGGTATAGGATTTAGGTCGTCGGGCGAAGTTTGGTTATTCATGAAAGGAAGTTTTTTCCCACCATTTCCCCAGATACTCACATTGATAAGGTTTCCAAGTCCAAATGATTGAAGTTCGCTGTAAGTAATTTTGTGTATTCCACTAATTTCAACAAAAACCTTTATCCATTTTCCTGAACTTAATACCGACGATGACTTTGTTGGATTCTTCAATAGTTTAACCGAACTTCCGTTTGTACTTGCAACTGGATATATATTCACTCTGAACGATATCAGTTTTTCAAGACGATTTTCCCTATTCAATCGGATTGTTGGTGTCGATATTTGAACAAATTTTTTCCCCGCCTCTTTAGCGATTGAGTAAACAATATTCTGGTTTCCAGCACTTATTGCTGAAGCATCTACTGCAATGTATTCTGCATCGTTTATTGGTCCCCAAATATCATTCTCAATCGTTACTGAGTAATTCTTGTAATTCGAAATGCTTTCATCAATTTTGATCAATTCAAAATGTGAAGGAATCATCGATTCATGATCTAGATAAACAGCATTATCGAACCATAAGTATTTTTTCTCGTAAGAGTCTGTAATGTTAGATTTTATGCTCCAGTTAATTTTTCGTTCATACACTTGCTGCGAAAAACAATTGTTAAGCAGAAGCAAAAAGGTTAATATATTAAAGACTAGCTTCATTGTGGAAATTTAAATTCATTTGCAAATAAACAAAACTTTATTTTACCTTTACCATTTAAATGG
>WBUV01000270.1 GCA_008933525.1 Bacteroidales bacterium
GTATAATATTGCAAATATATACCTAAACATCTAAAGTAGCATTATGCAATTACCTCGAAATGGAAATATTAAACTTAAACTAATCGCTTGTTGAGCCTTTTGCAAAAACAATTAAAAATAAGTTACTTTGATACAAACAAAACCTAACCTCCATGAAACCCAGAACAATAATAGTTACCCTATTAATTACCTTCGTCACCATTTGGTTTATTGGAATTATAGTAGATTACGACGAGTTAAGCACCAAAACTCCAAACCCTGAATATCAAAAGTACATCTCGCTACAGAAACAAAAACTTAACGAACTAATAGCACAAGCCGGTGATGAGGGGAAAATTGCAATTAACGAGAATGCAGCAATTCGAACCGACAAATGTATTGGATCGAACTTTGAAGGTGCCGAAGTGAAACTTGCAGGAATCCAGATTTACGACAGTATTTATCGCACTAAAACAGTAAAACCATACTATACCTATAACTGCAATGGAGCAATACTGGATCCCGACCATCCTGTATACGGCTTGCCCGATATCGAAATTGCCGTTGGTCCAGTAACATACTTTGAACCAGAACTATCAGGCATTGAATCGTTAATTAACTTTGGTTTTAGCAAAAAACCAAAACCGCACAAAATTTACCGAAAACCACTTTTCGATAGCACCGGAACCCAGCATAAATTTTTTGAAATGCAACTTTGGCTTACCACCTTTAAAGTGGTAATAACAGTTATTGCCGACAGGGATAAGCCCCAGGTTGAATCGGACGATGCATCGATGCGGGCCAAAATTTATCCCGGAATTTGGTACAAAGACACCCGCAAGCTTATCTCAATGAACGATCTGGAACATAAAGATGAGTACAAAAATCATCTGTATAGCGACATAACATTTGTGCTCGAAATAAACCCCAACGCATCGCCATGGTACATTAAAACTGACAACCTGCAGACTAAGCAACCCGACATTGCCGTTGGTGCTGTTATCTGTAAGGAAATATTAAAACAGCCAAAGGACGAGAACCGGATTCATTTACAAACTTTAAAGGGAATGGCAACACCTCTTTACTACGAACCATTTGAGCAAACCGAAAATATTGAGAATTCAGCCGAACAGTTCAAACAAATTGAAAACCAACTAACAAACTATACCAATTTCGATATTTGGAACAAAAAATATTACATTAAGCTTTACTCCAAAAACATTGGATCTAGACAAACTGGATTCTTCGGTCAAAAAAAGTTCGACGAGCAGGTGGAGTACACCTTCATTTTACCGCTACTTGTTGTTGGAAGTTGGGATGTTCAAATGCCCTGGGATGTAATGCCCGAGATGGAAGCCCCAAAGCCCTACTACAAAAACTTCAGCATCAAAAATCTACTGCCAAAATGGGGATTGGGTTTTGGAAAAGGATTAAGCGCTGTAATGATAATTACGATTATAGGCTTAGCGTTTCTTCTGTTTATCCCAAAATTTAGACGATAATACAATTAACATATCCGCTTAAATCGTAGCTTAATAACTCAACATCAACAATTTTTCCAACCAAGTCCTTATCGTAAGGTAAGGCTACTTTAATGTAGTTACATGTAAACCCAAACATCATACCTGCTTTGCGGGTGGATTCGAAAAGAACCGATTGGCGACTTCCTAGATGTTGTTTAAAAAATTCCGCATGCAAATTATCAGATAATTCACCAAGCAAAGCGCTGCGGCGCTTTAATTCCGATGGGTTAACTTTTCCCTCCATTTCTGCAGCAGGAGTATTTGGTCGTTCAGAATATGGAAATACGTGTAGAAACGAAGGTTTTACCTCCTTTAAGAAATTGTATGCATCCACAAAATCATCATCTGTTTCGCCAGGGAAACCAACAATAACATCAACTCCAAAAAAAGTATGGGGCATTAACTCACGTATCATCTGAATTTTTTCTGCAAAAAGCTCCCTACGATAACGCCTACGCATTAAACCAAGTATTCGGTTTGAACCTGACTGCAGGGGAATATGAAAGTGAGGTAAAAACTTCTTTGAACTTGCAACAAACTCAGCAATCTCTCTGGTTATTAGATTAGGCTCAATGGATGAAATACGGTATCGTTCAATTCCATCAATCTGCTCCAGTTGCTTTAGTAAGTCAAAAAAACTTTCGCCTGTAGATTTGCCAAAATCGCCTGTGTTTACGCCTGTCAATATTACTTCCTTAATATTTTGCGATGCAATTGCCTTGGCCTGCTCAATTATCTGAGCAATTGGCATATTGCGACTTTTACCGCGAGCCAATGGAATTGTGCAGTAGCTACAATGGTAATCGCAACCATCCTGAACCTTTAGGAACGAACGTGTTCTATCGCCCGAGGAGTATGCTGGGAAAAAATCATTCACAGCATCCACATCGCAACTGTAAATTTTCACGTTGCCTTTACCCGACGATTCAATTAATTGTGGAATATGGTATTTTTCCGATGCTCCTACAACAATATCAACACCCTCAATATCTGCAATTTCTTCGGGTTTTAGTTGAGCATAACAACCAGCCACAGCCACAAGTGCATTAGGCGATTTTGTGATAAACTTGCGTATAGCCTGACGACACTTCTTATCGGCATGATCGGTAACGGAGCAGGTATTAATAACGTAAATATCGGCCTCACCATCTGGCGAAACACGCTCAAAACCCATATCGGCAAATTGCCGAGCAATGGTAGATGTTTCGGAAAAATTCAACTTACAACCAAGCGTGTAGAAAGCAACACGTTTTTTCCCCTCGTCCATTCTTATTTTTTTGGCAAAGATATAAGAATATTATTTTAAGGAGAAATATTAAAACACTAGCAATTTCGATAGCATTATACCAAAACAGTAGGATTTAAAATTATAATTCGATCGTCATATTTTCCAAAAAGACTAGGCCATCGTCCGAAATACCCTCCACGCGAACTATTACTGAATTGAGCCCCGATGGAACTTTGAATTTTACATCGCCCTCCCCTTCATTATTGGTTATAACGTTGGGTTGCCAGTACACTGTTGCATGCCTGTAAAATAGAGGATCAGGTGGTAAAACCTCGTATTTAGGGGTGTAATACTCAATTGGTTTTGAATACCCTTTTAAAGTTAATGTATTTGTTGGTCTTCTCCAGCCTTGACCAGCAGACATTGGAACTGTTCGAGTTTTCACAACTATAGCACCATAGGCTCCTCTAACCCCTAAACCAAATCCAGTTTTGTTAACCGATATTGACTCAATTTCAGACATTGACAATCCTTCAAATAAATAGTTTAAATCGCTAACTTGAATGCCATCAACAATTAAAATTGGCCTTCCTTTTAGGTTGATTGAAACTTCACCTCTTCCCATATCTACCTTCCAAACAAAGCCACCAGGTGGGAGATATTCACGCCATGCTCTTACTCCAAAACGTTGGCGAAGCAGATTCTCAACTTGCTGATATCTATGATACAGATTTTCATCTACATCAATGGTTTTACTATCTATTGTTTCGTATATGATATTTGTATAGGACTCTTGCTTTTTTCGTTGGCCAACAACCCGAACCTCCTCAATCAATATATTACCAGAAATTATGCTTATGGGCTGGTTAGCATCTTCAATTAGAACAGCGTATTCCGGTACCTTTTCAATAGTTGAGTCTGCAGAATAATTGGGGAGAACTGTGCAGAATACTTTTTTCCCGGAGTCAATTCCTTTCCTATTTAGAACAAAAATACCAACATTGGCTTTCTCGGGAAGAAACATATTATTAAATGAGAATCGTCCCATGCTATCTATATCGGTTAAATCATAAATTCCAGTATCAAACGACACCATTGATATTTGGCTTTTCTCCTTGGCCAGCCTTTTGCGAAAATCATCAGAAATTGCCCTAAAAGATACATTCCCAGCACTATCGAAGACTACAATGTCTGAAAAATCTGAATTATCGGAGACCAACTCTACTTGCTTCTCTTGGTTTGATTTATGGTCCTTCCAATTTCTGACCACCCCTTGAATAGTAAAACCCTTTTCGTTCGAATACTTTAATTTTTGCTGATCACTTTTCAGAATCTCCGGCCAATTATACTTTCGCCAACCCTGCGTAAGCATTAGATTATCTAAATCAGCTATTCTGAACGAATCCTGATTCTCAAAGTAATAGTTAGGATTTTCAACGTGTCCCTTCAAACCAGAGCTAAGGAGTACTTCGGCCAGTAAACTTGTGGTAAAGCTATTAGAGATAGTTCCATTTGGTAAAACCGATAGACTTAAGTTAGAAGCAACATCATCGTCTGTAGCGTTCGTTGTTTTGAGCTTCAGCTGTAAGGAGTCGTTTTTTATGAGCTTTTCAATTTTTATATTCCCTTTGATGTTTTGGCTGGAATTATAGAAGAGTCTCTCTGCTATAGGCTCAAAATCCTTATTAAATAGAGTTACACAGTTGACACCATTGATTAGTTCAGATTTATCAAACTTAATTTCTTGCTGTTTCTTCACCGATGATAAATTAGCGGAAGCAGCTAGCTGAACAATCCCATTATTATGAACTATCAAATAAAGCGGAAAATCACGTTCGAGTGTCTTTTCATTTGAAACGAGATTTATGATAACACTACCTTTTGTTTGGTTAACCTGGGCAACTACGCCTTTTTCTGATACATCAGGAACAGGATAAAAAGCAGTTCCACCCCTTGGAAGATTCACTCTACATGAGTATTTTTTGCCCAAAGTCACATCCAACTGAACATTTCCCATGCCTAGCTCATTCAACTCGAATGATTGAATAACGCTATCCTTCTCATCAACAATATCGCCATAAAGTTTCACTCCATTACCGTTAGGGTCAAGTGCCTTAATCGCGATTTTATTGGTAATCCCATCCAGCATTGTTCCACTTTCGGGGAGCAGCTGAACGTCATATTTACAACTCTGCGGCAAAACATCCCTTTGCTGGTTCCCGTTTACGGTAATGTATGTTGTAAACTCATCTGGTGTAAAAAAATTCTTCATCCAGTTTGTGTATGCTCTAAAAGTGTATTTTCCACTGGGGCTCTTTACACCAAGGAAAAAAGCATTATCAGCAACTCCTTTATCCACAAAAAGAACCTTCTGCTCCACAAGTCTACCCTCAGGATCGTAGAGCTCCACAATTAAATTACTCGTAATTGTGCTAG
>WBUV01000271.1 GCA_008933525.1 Bacteroidales bacterium
GTTTTGTGCTCATAATAATTTTGAATTTAATTTTAAAAGAAATGCGAATTCTAAAAATAATACACATTAGAACTTACAATACTTTAAAGGTTTAAGAGGTAAACGAGCCAAAACGCTGATGTAAAGTTAATTTCTGTGAAAAAGAACGGTAAACTAAATAATTTTACGATGCCGAAACCAAATAAATATTAATCCTGAAATCAAAAGCATTACACCAAGCACAATAAAATATCCGTTGTGCCATTGTAACTCGGGCATAAAACTAAAATTCATCCCATACACTCCAGCAATAAAGGTTAGCGGCAAGAAAAAAGCCGAAAAGATTGTAAGCAACTTCATTACATCGTTGCTGCGCTTTGCGGTAATTGATAGGTAAGTGTTTAGTATAGAGTTAACATCCTCAATAACCTCGTCGTAATGCAGCGTGTAGTTTAGTGCTGTCTCCTTTAAATCCTGCAATAACGAGGCTGAATCGGGACTTACAGTTAAGAGGTTAAATACATTTTGGGTTAACTGCAGGATTTTTTTCGATATCCTAGCTTTCGACTTCTGGAAATATAACGCCTCAACGGAAATGGATTTACCATTCTGAAGGAATATCAACTTTTCAAATTCATCAATCCTATCGCTTTGGGTATGCAAAGGTTTTTCATAGGTTAATAGCATCTCGTTAAAAATATCGAGCACCAATGCCTCTGAACTATCATAAATTAGGGAGCGGTTACTAAGAAAATCAAACTTAGCCCTATGTACGGTTATTAGTAAACTCCCGTTATAAAAGAACGCTATTTTATTTGATAACTCTCCAACTGTGGTTACATTGGCAGTGTGATGCGCAGAATACGCTCTAAGAATGACAAAGGTATAATCGTTTATTTTCTCAATCTTAGGCAAGTGTCCTTGCTCAAGGCTATCCTCCAACAAGTTAAAATCGATATTGAAGGGCTGAGTTATTTCCTTAAGTTCCTCCTGTGTTGGTTTTTCAAGGTCAATCCACTCAACGGTGTTATATTTCCTGATGGTCTTGCTCATACGAATCTATGTATTTATTATATCTGAGTAGATATTTAAAAAAGTCTATTCATCGTCACCTAGCCATTTCCTTAATCTCATCAAAACCATCCATTACATTCTTAATCATCAGTAAGCGCTGGTTTATGTTGATTAATCGCGTTTTAAGATTCATATTCTTAACAATTGCCAACTCCTCGTTGGTTAGCGTGGAGTACTTCCGCATTACTTCAATTTTTGTTACTACAAACGATATTGCTTGCAGAATATTCTCGTAAACAAAGCTGCTTTTGGCCTTTATCTCATCGCCTTTATTGGATGTTTTAATAAGCTCTTGTCCTTTATTGTTTATTTTACCACGCTTTCGGAGTTTTTCGTATAGTTCAATATTCTTATTCTCATCCGATTTGTAGAAAACGCTTTCCAGAATATCGGTCTGCAGAAGTTTTATAATAGTCTTTATTTGAGGGTCGTTGGCTTTGGTGTTGCTAAATTTATCAAAGTTTACCGTTTTTAATACCTCAAGGTTGTTTACAATTTCTATATAAAGTAGGCGAAGGTATACGGTCGTATCCTGCCTAATACGCTGGTATTTTTCAATTTTTCCAATTACAGTCTCAATAAAATCGACTGATTTTGTTCCTACGCCTATTCCTGTTTCAATGGTTTCGAGCATGGTTTGAATGTATTAATAAATCAAAATTAGCAATAAAAGTGTTAAATTCTAGTTAAATACATTTGACAAGTATTTTCCTGTTACAAATATTTATAATTTTATAATACAATTGTTACATCTATTACTCACACCCTAAAAAATAAAAAATGAATCAGTTTAAAGTATTGTTCCTTATGTTGGCTGTTTCAATGATGGCCTGTACAGGGAATAAGTATCAAAAAAAAGTTCAGAAGGATAGCAATGGCTACTCCTACGAGTCGGTAAGCAACGACCCCGCAAATCTTCGAGTTTACACCTTAAGTAACGGCTTAAAGGTTTACCTTTCGCCAAACAGCAAGGAGCCTCGTGTTATGGGGCTAATTGGCATAAGAGCAGGCTCAACCAGCGAGCCAGAATCGACAACTGGACTAGCCCACTACTTTGAACACATTATGTTTAAAGGAACAAGTTCCTTTGGAACCACTGATTGGGAAAAAGAAAAACCATTACTCGATTCAATTTCCAATCTATTTGAGATTTATAGAGCCGAAACCGATGAGGCAAAACGTAAAGCAATTTACGAGAACATTGATAAACTCTCGGTTGAAGCATCGAAATACGCCATTCCAAACGAGTACGATAAAATGACATCGGAGATTGGCGCTCGTTACACAAACGCATTTACATCGTATGATAGAACTGCATATATCAACGATGTACCCTCAAGCGAACTTCAAAAGTGGCTGAAACTTGAATGTAATCGTTTTGGAGACATCGCCTTACGACTATTCCATACCGAACTTGAAACTGTTTACGAAGAGTTCAACATGTACCAGGATAGGGACGACTCAAGAGCTTACAACGCACTTCAGAGCGCACTTTTTCCTAAAAACCCACTTGGTCGCGATGTTATTGGATTCCCATCGCATCTTAAGAATCCATCGATGGTGAATATTCTAAAATTTAAGGAAACTTGGTATGTTCCTAACAATATGGTTATTTGTCTCTCAGGCGATTTCGACCCTGAAAAAGTAATACAGATGATTGATGCTACCTTCGGTAAAATGGAGTCAAAACCACTTCCTACAATCGAAAAAATTGTTGAGGATCCAATTACAGAACCCATTGAGAAAGAAGTTTTTGGACCCGATGCAGAAAACGTTCTTATAGCTTACCGCTGCGAGAGTAATACTCCAGAAAACAGAAAAATGCTATACCTAATGGGGCGTATCCTATACAACGGGAAAGCAGGCATTATTGATATTGACCTGATGCAGGAACAAAAAGTACTTGAGGCTTATGCCTATTCTGGATTTACTAACGATTATGGTAATTTTACTCTTTATGCAAAACCCAAGAACAATCAAACCCTTGAGGAGGCAAAAGCAGAGCTACTTAACGCTATAGATAAACTTAAAAAAGGCGACTTCCCCGATTGGATGCCAACTGCCATTGCAAATCAAAACAGATTATCGATGTTACGTGGCTTACAGGAAAATTTTAGGGTTTACAACTACTTAAACGCTTTCATTCAGCAGCAGGAATGGGCAAACATTCTAACTTTTGCTGATGAAGTTGAAAAAGTCTCTAAGCAAGAAATTGTTGATTATGCCAACAAGTTTTTTGCCGATAACTATGTAACAGTTTATAAGCGAAAAGGAGAAGCTAAAGACTTGGTGAAAGTTAGCAAGCCCAAAATCACACCAATCCAAATCAACCGAACAGATAGAAGTAAATACTATGAAGATTGGATGAAAATACCAAGCGATACAATCAACCCTGTTTTTGTTGATTATGCAAATGCTTTCCAAACAGTTAAAGTAAAAGAAGGTGTCGATTTAAGCTATATTGAGAATAAGAATAACGAACTTTTCACCAATTACTATATTGTTGATTTTGGAAAGAATCATAACCTGAAAACTCCAATTGCAATAAACTACCTACCATACATTGGCACAAAGAAACATTCTGCAGCAGATTTAAAACGCGAACTTTTCCGTTACGGATTGAGCACTAGTGTTTGGAGCGGCGACGATAGGTCGTGGATTTATATTTCGGGACTAAACCGAAACTATGAAAAAGGGCTGGAATTTATGGAGGAAATTCTTAATGAATCGGAGCCCGATACTGCCGCTTACAACAAATATGCTGAGCGCATTATTAAAGAACGTAACGATGCCAAACTAAGCCAGGATAGAATTCTGTGGGAAGGTATGTGGAACTATGCCATTTATGGTCCACGGTCGCCATTCAACGATTTAGTTACCAACGAGGAGTTGAAAAGCATCAATCCAGCTGAGCTAACCGACATGGTTAAAACCTTAACTACCTATCCACATAAGATTTTTTACTATGGACCAAGTTCTTTAGCCGAAGTTAAAACTGAGATTGAAAAGTACCATAAAATTCCTGAAACACTAAATTCAATTCCTCAGGAAAAGGATTACCCCGAAATAGATATTAAAGGAAAGCAAGTGCTTCTGGTTGATTACGATATGTCGCAAGCAAACCTAATATTGATATCGAAGGGCGAACCATTCTCTGAGGATGTTTACATTAAATCGAACCTATTTAACCAGTACTTTGGCAACTCCATGTCGTCCATAGTATTCCAGGAAATTCGTGAAGCACAAGGTATGTCGTACTCAGCATGGTTGGGCTACAATTCACCATCGGAAAAGGATAAGTCGTTCTACCTAATGGGTTACATTGGTACACAACCCGATAAACTCGATGGAGCATCCTCAACCATTGAGCGCTTACTAAACAATATGATTGAGAACGAAAAATCATTGGAAATTTCTCGAAAATCGATAATGAATACAATATCATCGGAACGAATTATTAACGACCAACTTTACTTCCAATGGTTGTACAATGAGGATCTTGGCTTAAAACGTGATATCCGTAAAGATTTTTATGAGGCCGCAGAAAAAGGCACGATGAGCGATTTGAAGAGTTTCTTTGATGGTTATATCAAAAATAAACCATACACCTATTTAATTATCGGCAACACCAAAGCAATTGATAAAAAAGTGTTGAATAAAATGGGCACTGTAAAGGAATTATCTCTTGAAGAGTTATTTGGATACTAACTTAGATATGTTGAAAGAAACAACCACCCTGCTTTAGGGTGGTTGTTTCTTTTATATGAAATCCGAATCTAATTAAAAAAGTTTTAACTGCTCAGCATAATTGTCCGAATTCTCAAGCCTAAGCAACTTCTGCTTAACATCTACACCACCAGCATACCCAACTAACTCGCCATTGCTTCCAATAATTCTGTGACAAGGAACAATTATTGAAATTGCATTGGCTCCATTGGCTGCGGCAACCGCTCTTATTGCCTTGGTATTATTCAACTTTTGCGATAAACCCATATAGGTTTCTGTTTTTCCATAGGGTATTTTGAGAAGTTCGTTCCAAATACTTTTTTGAAAAGGAGTACCAATCAATAGTAATGGCAACTCAAAGT
>WBUV01000272.1 GCA_008933525.1 Bacteroidales bacterium
GTATTTTATTTTTCAACTTACACTCATAAGCTATAAGCATAAGTTACAAACAATAAGCGAGCAACTTACTTAAAGAGGCTGTTTGTTATTTCTATCCAATCAATAGAAATTATTGAACTTCTTTCATAAAATATATCCAACATCCCGCTTCTCGCTAGTTTGTAAATGAGGGGCTAAGTCAGCAAAGAACGCCGAAAAGTATTGTTTTGGCTTTTCATTTAACGTATCTTTGCTAATAAAGTATTGATGTTTGCTTTACTGAAACTTCTCAACAGAAAAACGGCCAATTTTTCAACGAGCAGAGAAGTCAGAAAGCGGACACACTCTATATGGGTGTGTTCCTTTCGCTTTATAGTCTGCTCTGGGTGCTTGGCCGTACCTTCTGTTGCTATATAAGCGTGGGTTCACACCTTTTTCTATTATATATGACTAAAAAGAAAAGTCTGGTAAAACATAAATTTCCAGCCAATTTATCTTCTGTTGAACAGAAAATACTTGTTGTTTCTTTACTAGAGGATCTGGACGGGCATAATACTATAAAACATTTTTCAATTTATGGCATTGATCTTCTTACTCGCAAGATCTGCCCCAACACAGAAATGTTCAACTCCATAATATCCGAAATCTTTAACATTAGTTATACCACCAGTGATTTGGTTGGATCTGAATTCATTATACCAAACACCCTTATAAAAGAACTAAAATCCGACACCTTTAAACAGGAATGCTTGCAACAGCAAGAAGAAATCCTCAACCTTTGGACTACCATCTCTGCTTACGAAACTATAGAATACATCAACCAACTCCTATATAAAATCAACAGTAAAGAGGTAGAAATAGACAATGCAAAGCCAGTTATTGAAAGACTTACAGAGAATTTCTCAACAGGGCAACTTTGGAATCTATCGTATAAAGCCAACCAAAGAGCCTGTGAGATAATTCTCACCCAAAAAATCGACGAAAAGGATTACCCAGACATACTTCTTCACGCCATACTCGAAAAAGGGTTGCTATATATTAATAAGGGTTGGAAGATTCTTCCATTTAAGCGTTGGGGTAATCAGTGTAAACAATCTGAACTAAGTCAACATTTTTTTAACGAGGTATTAGAATTAGGGGAAGATGGCTTTAATACAATACCAAGTTTAGAAAACCTAAAACTAGATCAATAAAATTCACATAACACCACTACCCTCCTCACTAAAACTTTTGCATAAAAAACCATCGTTAAAAACTATCAGGGTATTGCATAATATTATTCGATTATAATTGCAATTTATTGAACAAATAAATGTAAATTTCCTAATTATTTTTTCACACTACCAAAAATGAAGATAATAGGGTACATAAGAGTAAGTACTGATAAACAAGATTTACTCAAGCAAAAACATCTAATTCTGGAGTTTGCTCAGAAGCATCAGTACTTAGTAAACGACTTCGTTGAAGTGGAAATTTCATCAAGAAAGGACAAAACTGAACGCAAAATAGATTTCCTAATCAAGGAACTCGAAAAGGGAGATACGCTTTTGGTTGCTGAGCTAAGTAGACTAGGACGCAACATGCTAGAAACGCTTAACATCATTAATGAACTCTCAGAGAAAGGAATTATAATTAAGTTTATCCGTCAACCTGAACTATCTACTGATGGAAACCATACAAAATTACTCCTGGCAATATATAGTTACTTTGCAGAATCTGAACGAGAGTTTATTTCGCTAAGAACAAAGCAAGGTTTAAGTGCGGCAAAAGCCAGCGGAAAGAAACTAGGTAGGCCTATAGGTATAAAAAATAAGAATGGAAGAATTCTAGATCCTTTCAAAAATCAAATCATAGAGTTGATAAATCTCGGTTTGCCAATCGCATCAATAGCAAAAATCATTAACAATCAACTTCATAAGAAGGTGAGCTATAACACATATAAACTATATGTAAAGGGAACAATCTCCCTCTAATTCAAGATCAATTTTTATCTATTAAAATTTGAATAAGGTTAGGTGGTGCTAAATTCAGGTACGGAATTCGTCATTGACACTCAACTTGTATTTATGTGGTCTGGAGAGGTGGCGTAATTTTCAGGTACCAAATTTAGTTGACATTATATACCTTATTAATAATGGACTATCAAACCACAAACTCTTAATTTAAAACCCATCTTATAACTACAAAACATTTAACTTTGCATAAATGCAAACTAAATGCGATCAAACAAGAACAATATATCACTCAAGTTTTTAGAGAAAACAAATCCCGACGATTTGCAATCTATAATCGAAGGTTTTGTTGCAGCAGGCTTCCCCTCCCCTGCTGGCGATTATATTGAAAATGATTTAAGCCTCAAATCTTTACTTATACGCAATGAGAGTTCCACTTTCTTTGTTCAGGTTAAAGGAAACTCCATGCAGGATGCGAATATATTTGATGGAGATATTCTTGTGGTAGATAAATCACTTAATCCAAGCAAAGAATCTATTTTGGTTTGTTTTATTGATGGAGAGTTCACCGTTAAAAGGGTGAATAAAATTGGCAACGATTACTTTTTAATCCCAGCAAACAAGGATTTTCAACCAATCAAGATTGAGGAGGGTTCAGATTTTAGGCTTTGGGGTGTTGTAACTTTCATTATACATAAAACACAGTAAGAAATGTTCGCCCTGGTTGATGGAAATAATTTCTATGTTTCGTGTGAGCGGGTTTTTAATCCTACACTCGACGAAAAGCCTGTTGTTGTGCTATCCAACAACGATGGTTGTATTATTTCTCGATCCAACGAGGCTAAAGCTTTAGGTTTTAAAATGGGTGAGCCTGTTTTTAAACGCAAAGAACTCATAGAGCAGAACAATGTGAATGTTTTTTCATCGAACTACACACTATACGGCGATATGTCGAATAGAATGATGAAAACACTTAAGGAATTCTCCCCCGAAGTTGAAGTTTACTCCATTGATGAAGCTTTTTTGGACTTAACTGGAATACAAGGAAATTTAGAGGAATACGGACAAACCATAAGAGCAACAGTATACAAGAACCTTGGACTACCCGTTGGAATTGGCATTGCAAACACCAAAACACTTGCAAAAATCGCCAACAAAATTGCAAAGAAACAGAACGGTGTGTTTGTTATTGATTCAGAAAGAATCAGGGATTGGGCTTTACGGAACACGCCTATAGAGGATGTTTGGGGAATTGGACGACAGTACGCCAAGATGCTTACAAATATGGGAGTTCATACAGCATACGATTTTACAAGGTTAGATTCTAATTGGGTTAAGGACAGAATGACTGTTGTTGGCCAAAGGACAAGGGAAGAACTTCTAGGATTATCTTGCATTTCGCTCGAAACCATAGTAAAATCAAAAAAGAACATTGCAACAACTAGGGCATTTGGAAAAAAACTCTCAGATATTAATACTATTGCTGAGGCTGTAGCGACCCATGCAGTACGATGTGCTGAAAAACTTCGGAAGCAACAATCGGTGGCCAATTTTGTTACTGTATTTATTCATACTGACCCCTTTAACCCAAACGAAAAGTATATTTACCGAAGTGTGACTGTAACAATGGACGAGGCAAGTAATTCAAATCCTGATTTGGCTAAAGCAGCACTGGCTGGACTAAGAAAGATTTACATCCCGAATATCCTGTATAAAAAGACAGGTGTTATTGTAAGTGAAATTTCATCGGAGAAAAACATACAAGGGAATCTTTTCAAAACAACCGACAGGGAAAAGTTGAATAAAATTTCAAAGGTGACCGACTCCCTCAATGCTAAGTATGGAAGGGATAAATTAAAGCTTGCGGTACAGGGTAATAAGAAGGAATGGAAACTAAAACAGGAAAAACTCTCACCCTGTTTCACTACTCGATGGGAGGACATACTAAAGGTTAAAGCATAATTATGAAATTTCATTAGCATTCTTTAAATTTACAGTAACCTTCAAAAACCATCTTTATGAATACACCAAAAGAGAATTCAAAGGAATGGACAAAAGACCCAAATTATCCAATAAGGGTGCTATACGATGATGGTGATTATACAATAATTTGGGGTAAACACTACGATACTCCAGCTTTAGCCTCGCGCTGGAACCTGACTAATGAGGACGAAAAGCCACATTGGCATATTGAGCCTAATTTTATTGCTACAGCAATACTGCAAAGACTTTTAACCTTTGCGATTGATAGGCCAAATTATGGCTATTACGATAATATTCTATTTGCCATAAGTGAGTTAAACAAGCAGGTTGCTCCTATTGACAATCCAGAGGATTACAAGTAAATGTGCTTCTATTATTCCATAACTAAGAAGTCAATTAACACCCTCGTAAAGGGCAAAATCATTAAGGAGAACCAGCTTAGCCTTTTTGAGGAGCATTACATTGTAAGTGGTTTCGACCATCCAAGAATGCCCATTATTACTGACGACAATCCCGAACAAATTCAGCATTTGCAGTGGGGTTTTATGCCTCAAAATGTTACAAGTTTTGAACAAGCCCAGGAATTCCTAAAACGATACAATACACTTAATGCAAAGGCCGAAGACATCTCAGATAGCAAACTATACTCTGAATCATACCAACGCAAACGCTGCCTTGTACTTTGCTCGGGTTTCTTTGAGTGGCGAAAGGTTAAAAAGGAGAAAATTCCCTACTATGTAACCCTTAAAAACGACGAAATGTTTGTCTTTGCAGGTGTTTGGAACGAAACCACCGACTCAAAGGGTAACAGGTATAGGTCATTCTCAGTTTTAACAGTGGAAGCAAACGAATTAATGGCCAATATCCATAACACAAAAAAAAGAATGCCATTAATCCTTACTCCAGAGCAAGCTCAAGTTTGGATTAATAAGAATTCGGATGAAAAAATGTTACAGACAATTGTTAAGCCCATACCATCAAATCAATTAAAGGCACACAGCATAAAGAAGTTTGTTCCTAGCAACTCCAAAAATCTTGACACATCCGATTTGATAGCCTACTACAATTACCCTGAAGTTTTTGGTCTACTCTCCGAGCAGGAAACTATATTTTAAGAGCACCACCTATAACACTTTATTTTTCAGCAAATTATTTGCATTTGTTTAACTTTTTTATACTTTTATGTATCT
>WBUV01000273.1 GCA_008933525.1 Bacteroidales bacterium
TATCGAAACAATTAAAAAACAAATAACAATGAATAACGCAATTTTCAAGTACGATTTACCTAAAAATGAACCGATTTTGGGCTATCTACCCTGCTCGCCAGAGCGTGTTGCCCTAGAAAAAGAAATCAAAAAATTATCGTCCGAGGTAATGGATATTCCATTAATTATTGGAGGGAAAGAGGTAAGGACTGGCAATACTAGCAAAGTGGTTATGCCGCATAAACACGGTCACGTTCTAGCAACGTACCATTTGGCGGGCGAGGAAGAAACCAAAATGGCAATTGATGCAGCCCTACAGGCACATCATTACTGGTCAAATGTATCGTGGGTAGAGCGGATGAGCATCACCCTGAAAGTGGCAGAGCTAATTTCAAAAAAGTACAGAGCACTCATAAATGCTGCAACAATACTTGGACAGGGAAAAAATGTTTACCAAGCTGAAATAGATGCAGCCTGCGAAACTATCGATTTTCTACGATTCAACGCTCACTATATCTCCGAGATTTACAACCAGCAACCTATTTCGGAAACTGGAATAATAAACAGGTTGGAATATCGTCCGCTGGAAGGATTTATTTTCACAGTTAGCCCTTTCAATTTCACAGCAATTGGTTCAAACCTAAATATGGCACCAGTGCTTATGGGCAATACTGTGGTGTGGAAACCAGCATCAACCTCGCTACTATCGAACTATATACTAATGAAAATTTACAAGGAGGCAGGCGTACCCGACGGTGTTATAAACTTTATCCCAGGCAAAGGGTCATCAATAGGAAACGTGATATTCAACCACCCAATGCTTGCAGGCATACACTTTACTGGCTCAACAAATACATTTAACCATTTCTGGAAATCGGTAAGCAATAATTTGGGCAATTACCGCTCATACCCAAAACTGGTTGGCGAAACAGGCGGAAAGGATTTTATATTTATGCATCCAAGTGCATCGGTAAACGAAGTTGTTATTGGAGCAATACGCGGGGCTTTTGAATATCAAGGACAAAAATGCTCCGCAGCTTCAAGAGCCTACATACCACAATCTGTTTGGCCTGAGTTTAAAGAAAAAATGACAAACGTTTTGCAAGAAATTAAACAGGGCGAACCAACCGATTACGAAACATTTGTAAATGCGGTGATTGATGAAGCATCGTTCGATAACTGTATGGATTACATTACCAGAGCCAAAGCTGAAGGTGCCGAAATAGTTTTCGGAGGTAAAGGCGATAAATCCAAAGGATACTTTGTGGAGCCCACTGTTATTCTAACAAAAAATCCACACTCGCTAACTATGGAGGAGGAAATATTTGGCCCAGTACTAACCATTTACGTTTACCCCGACGATAAATTCGAAGAAACACTTGAGATTTGCGACAAAACATCGCCATACGCATTAACTGGAGCCATTTTTTCGTCGGACAGAGATGCGCTAAACAAAGCATGCCGAGTTTTACGCTATGCGGCAGGAAACCTATACTTTAACGATAAGCCTACTGGCGCAGTGGTTGGACAACAACCTTTTGGCGGCGCGCGTGCCAGCGGCACAAACGATAAAGCGGGTGGTCCATTCAACCTAATACGTTGGACCAGTCCTAGAACAATAAAAGAGAACTTAAACCCACCGGTAGATTATAAATACCCCTATATGAGCAATGCTAAATGTGAGTAATGCATAGCTTGATTTTATGGTTTGTAAAGTTGGAGTAGCAATGCTCCAACTTTACTTTTTAGGGACGATTCAAAGTTTCGTGCCAAGCCTTGGTTGGACGGTTTGATGGATAACCATTTTCAACGCGATACTTTTTTCGCTCATCGGTAAAGTTCCACCAATTTTTACTGCTATCCTTTGTATTTGCATAGTAAACCACCAAGCGGAATTGGTCCTCAACGCAGGGGTCAATCCAGTACCCTTTTAGCACTTCAAATTCATTGGTTAGCAAAGCGCCATCCTTACCTTTCAACTCATCTATTGAGTAATAGCCTAACGAGACTAAATCCTCAGCAAACCGAATACCCACCGAAGGTATAGATTGGAACTCAACCAAAGCATAAATCTCCCTAGCCCTTTCGAACGATACGACAAGAATTACCTCTAGCTCATCTACAGCGTAATCGGTAATATTTCTAAGTTTTATTCTATTATGTTTTAAACGCTGCTTTTCTGCGTCGGTTAATGGTAGTTTTATGTTTGATTTTTTCATAAATGGCTAAAAAATCAGAACGAAAAATGTTAAAGCAATGGAAAAATGCAAATACAGTTTGTATAGAGAAAAAGCCTTACTTATCCTTTTCTATCTTATCAATCAACCTATATTTTTCCTGTCGCATTTTCCACCTTTCACGGGCAAATTGTTGCATATCGGCAATGGTGTCTTTCTCATCTACAATCTCGAATCCTAAGAGGGTTTCAATAATATCCTCCATGGTTACAATCCCATCCATGCCACCGTACTCATCAACAACTACAGCAATATGCTCCTTTTTATCGAGAAGTAACTCCCAAACACCAAAAAGGGGCTTTGAGTTGGGAATGAATACAATTTCGCGTTTTAAGTCTTTCAACTTAAGGCCAACCTTATCCTCGGCTAACTTCTCGAAAACGGTTTGTCTGAAAACATATCCTGTAATGTGCTCATCATTCTCTGAATAAACTGGAATTCTTGAAAATCTTAAATACTCCTTGTTTTTTAGGAAATCGTCAAGTTCCATATTTTCATCGGCAACCGATACTACAACGCGAGGAGTCATAACCTCGTAGGTTTTTATTGATTTAAGACGGATTAGGTTTTGAATTATTTTGTTTTCCTTTTCACCAAAAACGCCCTCCTCAGCTCCAATATTTGCCAAAACAGAAATTTCTTCTCTACTGGTAGTATGCTCCGCGCCCTTTCTCGAAAACATTTTGGTAATAAACGACGAAATAATAACCAGAGGATAAGTAACAAATATCATTGCGCGAATAATAATGGCCGAAACCCCAGCCAATTCTCTCCAATACCTAGCACCAATAGTCTTTGGAAAAATCTCAGTTAGAACAAGGATAAGAATTGTAAGTATCGCCGACACAAGTCCAAAGTACTCTTCGCCAAAAACTATGGTAGCCTGAGCCCCAACACCAGCAGCCCCAACAGTATGTGCTACAGTATTTAACGAAAGAATTGCAGAAAGAGGTCTGTCAATATTCTGCTTAAGTTTTATCATTATAATTGCACCCCTTTTACCTGCCTCTTCTTTCACTTTTAAATAGGAAAGTGGTGATGAAAGCAATACTGCCTCCATAATTGAACAAAGGAATGATACGGTTAACGCTAGAAACAAATAAATTAATAGAAGTGTCATGATTCATTAAATATTTTCCCAAAGATAATGAAAAACTTAAAAATTCTGAATTCATTGAAGTCGTATGAATTAGGAAATAAATTCAACGCAATTGTTTTAGAACAATTAAGCTATTTTTTGTAAATTGAATCTCAGGATTATATTTGCACACTTGAACATATATACATTTGACCAAATGAAGAAAGTAATCAACAAAGTTAAGGGAACATCGTCTAAGGTGTTCGACAGAGTGCTCAATTACATTGAGCGGGTCGGGAACAAACTCCCCCACCCTGCAACTCTATTCCTCATTTTGGCCGTGTTAGTTATGATAGCATCGTGGATTGCCACGGTGTTCGACTACTCAGCCGTTCACCCTGTGGATAAATCCATTATTAAAGCCAACAACCTGCTTAGCGCCGATGGAATCCGTTGGATTTTCTCTAACATTGAGAAAAACTTCGTAGAATTCCCTCCTCTTGGGCTTGTACTGGTTGTTATGATTGGTATTGGTGTTGCCGAGGGCTCAGGGATGTTCACCGTACTGGTTCGTCAACTTGTACTAGGAGCACCTAAAAAACTTATTACTGCTGCGATTATTACAGCAGGTATTTTCTCGCACCTTGCATCGGAGGTTGGCTATGTAATTCTAATTCCGCTTGGCGCAATGATTTTCCATGCTTTAGGACGTCATCCCATGGCAGGTTTTGCAGCAGCATTCTGCGGAGTAAGCGCAGGTTTTGGCTCGAACTTTCTTATAGGCTCTGTCGATCCTATTCTTGCTGGCCTCTCTACATCTGCTGCACAAATTTTGGATCCAAACATGGTTATAAACCCGCTGGTAAACTATTTCTTTATGGCTACATCTGCCGTTATGATTGTACTGGCCGGTACCTGGATAACAGAGAAAATCATTGAACCCCGTTTGGGTGAATACACAGGAAATGTTGAAAAACTTGAAGCAACAGAACTCACTCCTGCTGAAAAAAAGGGCTTAAAATATGCTGGTTGGAGCGTTCTTGCACTTATAGCATTAATAGCACTAATGCTTATTCCCAGCCGCGGTATACTCCGCGACCCTGAAAATGGAAGCATACTCCACTCACCATTTATGGAAGGAATCATATTTGTGCTTTTACTGATATTCTTTGTTCCAGGATTGGTTTACGGGAAAATTGTAGGCACAATTAAGAACGACAAGGACGTGGTTAAGCACATGACCCACTCAATGAAAGGTTTGGCAGGCTACATTGTACTAGTTTTCTTTGCAGCACAATTTGTTTACTTTTTCCGTTACAGCAACATCGGTCTAATAGTAGCCATTAACGGCGCAAATGGATTAAGCAATATTGGATTGACAGGTATTCCGCTGATGATACTTTTTGTGCTACTGGCCGCATTTATCAACCTATTTATGGGAAGTGCATCGGCAAAATGGGCTATTATGGCACCTGTATTTATCCCGATGTTTATGCTTTTAGGCTATCACCCCGCGTTAACACAAGCGGCATTCAGAATTGGTGACTCTGTAACCAACGTTATCACCCCAATGATGAGCTACTTTGCACTTATTGTAACGTATGCAGAGAAATACGATGATAAGTATGGAATTGGAACGATAATATCGTTGATGATACCATATACCATTCTTTTCCTTATACTTTGGATAATATTACTTATTGTCTGGATGCAAATAGGTATACCTGTTGGATTTGATGGGCCATTGTACTTGAATTAAAATAGCAATTGCAATACACATTGCCCCTTGGATTGTGAATCC
>WBUV01000274.1 GCA_008933525.1 Bacteroidales bacterium
GCATGTTTCGCTAGGTTCTCTTCTTACAGCTGCAAGACTTTTTGATATAATCCCTGTTTCCATTCTTTTTTCTGTAAAAATATCATAATTCGATGAAATTATAAACCTTCCAAATCAAAAATTCGCTACTATTCAATAATTATAAACAAACCAATACTATTATTCGTTTTACTGTGAAGGTGTGAGTTTTCTAAATTTTGTATCTTTACCCAAATAACAGTGAGTTCATACAAACCTTATAATTATTAGTAATGGGATTGTTACGATATATTCAAATTAATTACCGGGGTATTTTCCGTAGTTTTTACTTTTTAGTTGCCTTAATTGTTGTACTTGTTTTTTTACCCCGCGAAGGACGTTTTAAGTACGAATTTCAAAAGGGAAAACCTTGGATGCACAAGGATCTGTATGCCCCTTTCGATTTTCCGGTTTATAAGACTGATGCTGAAATATTCACCGAGAAAGCTAGCATTCTTAAAGGGTTTAAGCCTTTTTTTAGGCACGACTCGCTAGTTCAGGAGGCTGTAATACAGCAGTTTTTCACCGAGATACGTCCACTTTGGATCTCCCACATTAACAACAATAGGTTGAACTCTCGGTATAATCAAAGTCAGTTAAATGTAATATTCGGAAAATTCGAGAAAGAGATTACAACGGCATTTAATAATGTTTATAAGAAAGGAATAATTGACCAATCCGAAAGTATTCAGGGCTCCACTAAAACCGATATGGAGTTGTCGATTTTGAAGAACAATGTATCGTACGATAATCAGTATAGCGATGTTTATACAAGGAAAAAGGCTTCGGAGTACGTAAATGCTAAGATTAAAGCCTTTACATCAAGCGAATCGTCAACGTTTAAGGCGTTTTGGTATGGTGTTGATGCGCAGAAGTATATTCAGCCAAACTTGCTTTACGACGATTACATAACCCAGAAGTATAAGAACGAATTAATCTCAAATGTTTCTCTAACAAAAGGGTTAATTCAATCGGGCGAAAGGATTATTTCGCAGAACGAAATGGTTACATCGGATGTTTATCAGGTTTTGGAGTCTTTAAAGCGTGAGTACGAAACACATATTAGTAACCGCAACTGGTTTGTTGTGATGCTTGGTAACGCTCTGCTAGTGGGCGCGTTATTTATAATCCTGTACTTGTTCCTGTTAAGTTTCCGAACCGAAATACTTAAGGAGGATTCAAAAACACTATTTATCCTTCTGCTAATTGCGTTTATGGTGGCAATTTCATCGTACGTTATAAAATCGGGGATTGTAAGTATTTATGTAATACCGCTGGTTATTGTTCCAATATTTATTAGAACTTTCTTTGATGCTAGGCTAGCGCTTTTTATTCATCTTGTTACCATTTTTGTGGTTGGTTTCTTTGTACCCAATAGTTTTGAGTATGTATTTACCAATTTTATTGCAGGGGTTGTGGCTATACTAAGCCTTACCAATCTTTATAGGCGTGGCAGGTTGTTTATTACCGTTGCATTCATTTATCTTTCCTATGTTATTATTTATTTAAGTCTTGTTACCATTGAGGATGGAACCCCGTTTGCCGCAAATGGTTTTGTTTTGCTTTGGTATGCTATTAATGCTCTTCTTTTGATGGCCTCATATCAACTGGTTTATCTTTTCGAGAAAATCTTTGGTTTTCTTTCCGATGCAACATTGGTTGAGTTATCCGACACAAACCTTGATTTGTTGAGGAAACTAGCGGAAGTAGCCCCAGGAACATTTCAGCACTCTTTACAAGTTGCGAACCTAGCCGAGGCAGCAATTCAAAGAATTGGGGGTAATCCCTTGCTTGTGAGAGCAGGTGCGTTATATCACGATATTGGTAAAACTGTAAACCCTTTATTTTACATCGAGAATCAACCTTTCGATTTTAATCCGCATAAGAATCTGGATTTTACCGAAAGTGCTAAATATATTATTAGTCATGTTACCGAGGGTGTCAAAATAGCGAATAAAGCGGGATTGCCTCAGCAAATAGTTGATTTTATTCAAACACACCATGGAACATCAAAGGTTAAGTATTTCTATAAGTTACATCGCGATAAATTTGATAATGGTGTTGACGATGTGCATAAGTTCACCTACCCTGGCCCACGTCCAAATTCAAAGGAAACAGCAATTGTGATGATGGCCGATGCTGTTGAGGCGGCTTCGCGGAGTATGAAAAATATCACATTGCAGAATATCGATGAACTTGTTGAGTCTATAATTGATAAACAGCAACTTGAAGGTCAGTTCAACGATGCCGATATTACTTTTAGGGATATTACAACAATTAAAACAGTATTTAAAAAGAAGTTAATCAATATTTACCACGCTAGAATAGAGTATCCTGATAATAAATAACAGTAGGGACAAAGAAAAAGGTGGCATAATTGCCACCTTTTTCTTTTTATGTATCCAAAATCTTTCTATCTCATATCAATAACCTCAATACCTTTATGTTTTTGTGGTTCGAAACTGAAACGCTCATCGCGTAATGGGAGATTCGATTTGAATGTTTTAACCTTTATGATGTAGTTGTTACCATCTTTTCCTTGATATCGAATTAAAACGGGTTCAAGTGTGTTTTTGTCGAACTGAAGTTTAACTGCGGAGTAAGGTAAGTTTAGGTCTTTTGGGAAAAAATCAAGTTCGTAAATGGTGCGATTCTTATCTTTGTGTTCACCAATGAATTTCGACTTGAAGTTCTTGTCGTAATCTTTGAATAGTTTTGAAGGATCATCTAAAAATCCACCATCACCAGTAGTTTGTTTCGAAATAGTTACCTCGTTGGCTTCTTTAATGTATTGCCATTTTGTTAATCCATCAAAGTATACTTCCATTCCCATCATTTCGAGGATATACTTATTCCCTTTGGCAACTATCTTACCTTGATGAGTATCTTTAATTTTCTCCTGCAAGTTTTCTAGAGTAAAAGTAAATGTTGCTGTTATTGTTTTTACAGCTTGCATTTTTTGGCTGAAATCTTTTACCGCTTGAGTTGCTTCTGGATTTTCCTGCCCTAAAAGATTGAAAGAAATAAGTATAAAAACTAAAGCGCTGATCCTGTTCATTTTGTTGTGTTTAATTTGTTTTTTTTCGAACGGCAAATATAGCAATTATGAATTAATTCCTCGGGAAAAATTTATTGACTACAGATATTCTTCAAAAGTTGTTCCAAAGACATTTCATCAACAATTAGTACCTGTCTGGCTTTACTTCCCTCAAATGGGCCAACAATTCCAGCAGCCTCAAGTTGGTCTACAATTCTGCCTGCACGATTATAGCCTATAGAGAACTTGCGCTGAATAAGTGATGTGGAACCCATTTGCGATTGCACCACAAGCCTTGCCGCATCTTCAAATAGTTCATCACGTTTTCTTAAGTCTACCTCAAGGTTTACATCTTGGCTCTCGGGAACATACTCTGGTAGTTGGAATGCGGTTGAGTAACCTTGTTGATTGCTTACAAAATCGGTAATGCGCTCTATTTCTGGAATATCTATAAACGCACACTGTACACGAATCATATCGCTACCCGCCGATACAAGCATATCGCCACGACCAATTAGGTGGTTTGCGCCAGGGTGGTCGAGTATGGTTCTGGAGTCAATCATCGATGAAACACGGAATGCAATACGTGCAGGGAAGTTCGCCTTAATTACGCCAGTAATAATATTGGTCGATGGACGCTGAGTTGCAATAATTAGGTGGATACCAATTGCACGGGCCAATTGGGCAATACGGGCAATGGGCATTTCCACTTCCCGGCCTGCAGTCATAATTAAATCGGCAAACTCGTCGATAATTACCACAATGTATGGTAGGAATTTATGCCCTTTATGTGGATTTAGTCTGCGCGATACAAACTTATCGTTATACTCCTTGATATTACGAACCTGCGCTAGTTTTAAGAGTTCATAGCGTTGGTCCATTTCAATACAAAGCGAGTTTAAGGTATTTATTACCTTCTGTGTGTCTGTGATAATTGCATCTTCGGTATCGGGCAACTTTGCCAAGAAGTGTTTCTCCAGTTTGCAATAAAGGGTTAACTCTACCTTCTTTGGGTCAACCAGCACAAACTTAATTTCGGCTGGGTGTTTTTTGTAAAGCAGCGATGTTATAATAGCATTCAACCCAACCGATTTTCCTTGTCCTGTTGCTCCAGCCACAAGTAGGTGGGGCAGTTTGGTTAGGTCGAGCATAAATATCTCGTTGGATATGGTTTTGCCCAACGCTATGGTTAAATCGAACTTGCTCTCCTGAAATTTTTGCGATTTAATAATGGAGTGCATCGATACTATTTCGGGATGCTGGTTTGGAACTTCAATACCAATTGTACCGCGTCCGGGAATAGGGGCAATAATTCTTATTCCCAAGGCCGCAAGGCTAAGAGCAATATCATCCTCCAGATTCTTAATCTTGCTAATTCTTATGCCTGGAGCAGGGACAATTTCGTAAAGAGTTACTGTTGGCCCTATGGTTGCCTTTATTTTATCAATCTGAATTTTATAGTGCGATAGGGTTTCAACAATCTTATTCTTATTCTCAATTAATGTTTCGCTGGTTACTGGCGACGAAGTGTTTTTGTAGTCTTCCAGAAGTTCAATTAATGGCCTTTGGTAGTGCGATAGCTCCAGGGTAGGGTCGTACATCTCCTGCTCGTTAATTAAATCTTCGTTAAGTTCCTTCTCCTGAATGGTTTCAACGGTAAACTCTACATCGCTCTCATCCTCAACCTTAACAACCGATTGGGTAATATGGGAGTTTTCTTCTTTAATTGTTGGAGTAGGTTCTATGAAAGTGTCCTTTTCTTCAAAAACTAAGGAATCATCCTCCTCATCTTCTTCCATAGCATCAATTTCTTCCTCTAATTCATTTTCAGGAATAGTGTTTTCATCCGATTCGTGTTTCTCTATATTGACTATGCTTGGGATTTCTTCTCCTGTGATAGTTTTTTCTATAGGTTTTTCCTCTGTATCGAATACCTCGGTAGATTCATCGCCTTTCTCCGATTTTTTGAATGATTTTTTTAGATACTGA
>WBUV01000275.1 GCA_008933525.1 Bacteroidales bacterium
AAAGATACCAAGATGTTTCACGTATTGAACTAAGTCAACAAGGAGGTTCAAGTTGGCCAGATGTGAGATGCACTTTTAAAGCAGACAGCGGCATGGTAAAATATTACTACCATCACCCGCCAAATCTGATCTATGATATAGAATTGAAGTTGGACAGTATAAAAATATCACATTAATAATTTCAGCTATTGAGAAACCTGAAAGCTAAGTCCAACATAAAATTAAAAAGCCTCTGAAATCAAATATTTCAGAGGCTTTTTTTAGTAGCGGGGACAGTGCCTGTCCGCTAACCAGCGAAACTCGAACCTGTGTCCGCCGGCTGGCGGATATGAGCCCAACGAGCTATGGTTTAATGAGCGAGCGAATGAAGAGTCTTCCCTTGGCACTTTTCAGTTGTTTTTCCCTTGCCATTGCGCCCTCCTTAGTGCAGAACTCTTCGTGGTAAATGAGTTCCCATGGCCGATATCTTGACGTCCAGCCTTTATTCTTGGGATGATTGTGTGCACTCAGCCTACCATTTAGGTCAGACGAGAAACCCACGTAAATCTTATTGTGGCTTTTTGAGAATAGTGCGTATGTGTAATACAAAAAAAAAGCCCTATTAAATAGGGCTTTTGATTTAGTAGCGGGGACAGGACTCGAACCTGTGGCCTTTGGGTTATGAGCCCAACGAGCTACCAACTGCTCCACCCCGCAATACAATATTTTTGTGTTACTAATTCTCTCTTTTAGCGGGTGCAAAGATAATACACTTTTTTAATGACACAAAATTTATTCGTTATTTTTCAACTAATTTTTAAAATAGTTTGTTTACTCATAATTCGTAATATTTGCTAAAAGTAAATCAAAACTTAATCTTTTAAATAACGTTTTTATAATTCAACTATATTTGTGAGTGATTCAAAATTAAAATTCCTGTGAACGAAAAGAAGAAAAGAGTAAAAATATTCCGGAATTTGTGGGATAAGTATAGGCTAAGCATTTATAACGACCAAACATACGAAGAGGTTTGGCAACTACGCCTGTCGCGTATGAATGTTTTAATATTCTTTGGGGGCTTTGCAATTGCCCTTGTAATTGGCGTTACTGTTCTTATTGCTTTTACTCCTATTCGCGAGTTTATACCAGGATACCCCGATGGTAAAACCCGCAAAGGTTACGTTCAGAATGCTCTTAAAGCCGATTCGCTTGAGAGAGTTTTAGAGCAATGGAAGGATTACTATGCAAATATTAATATAATTCTTAACGGAGGAGAGCCGCACAGTATCGAAAGCAAACCTGATACTTCAAAAAGATATAAATCAATAGAGTTCTCTAAATCTGAGGAAGACTCTTTACTCCGTATGCAAATTGAAGCCGACGAAATGTACAACCTTACTTTCAACTACTCCGAAACCAACAAATCTAAAACAATATTTTTTATACCTCCAGTAAAAGGAGTTGTTACCAATCACTATAATCCAACACTAAATCACTATGGTATCGATTTAGTGGCAGCACCCAACGAGGTTGTTCTTGCTATTGCCAGCGGCACAATTATACTCTCGAACTGGACTCTTGAAACAGGCCACACTCTTAGCATACAGCACGAAAATAATTTCATATCGGTCTATAAACATAATAGCAAACTTCTAAAGCGACAAGGCGACAGAGTATCTGCTGGCGAAGCAATTGCGATTATTGGTAATTCTGGTGAGCTAACAACTGGCCCACACCTGCATTTCGAACTTTGGCAAAATGGTAATGCTGTTGATCCCACAAAGTTTATTCACTTTTAGTTAAGTTACAATGAGAAAAATTGCTATTCTGGGTTCAACAGGATCAATTGGTACGCAAACATTGCAGGTTATTGAGTCAAACCCTGAACTTTTCAGCGTTGAACTTCTTACCGCTCAGAATAACTGGGAACTGCTGGTGCAGCAAGCCTTAAAATTTCAACCCAACGAGGTTGTCATTGGAAATAGAAAAAATTATCAGGCAGTAAAGGATGCCCTTTCGGGTACCGATATTAAGGTTTACACGGGCAAAGAGTCAATAGTTGATAGTGTTAAGTCATCAAATATTGATATTGTTTTAACAGCACTAGTTGGATTTGCTGGCCTCGAACCCACAATCTCGGCTATAAAATCGGGAAAAACAATCGCTCTTGCAAACAAAGAGACTCTCGTTGTAGCTGGCGAACTAATCACAAAACTCGCCATCGACTCTAAGGTTCCAATTTTACCTGTGGACTCAGAGCATTCCGCTATTTTTCAATGTTTAGCAGGCGAACGTAGTCCAATAGAAAAGATCATTCTTACAGCCTCAGGTGGTCCGTTTAGGAATTTCTCCTACGAACAACTTACGAGTGTAACATCCTCCGAGGCATTAAATCACCCCAACTGGTGCATGGGGAACAAAATAACCATCGATTCTGCATCATTAATGAACAAGGGACTGGAGGTTATTGAAGCAAAATGGCTTTTTGGGCTAAAACCCGAGCAAATTGAAGTTGTAATTCACCCTCAATCCATCATACATTCAATGGTACAATTCGAGGACGCTTCAATTAAAGCGCAAATGGGCTTACCCGATATGCGAGTTCCTATTCAGTACGCCCTTACCTACCCCTACAGAGCTAAATCCGATTTTCCACGGTTGGATTTTCAGAATTTCTCGCAACTTACATTCGAACAGCCCGATACAAAAAAATTCCCGAACCTAGCACTTGCTCGCGAAGCAATGGTTAAGGGAGGGAACATGCCCTGCATCTTAAATGCAGCGAACGAAATTGTTGTGGAATCGTTCCTTCAGAACGATATTAGCTTCCTAAGCATGTCCGAAATAATTGCTGAGGTGATGAACAAATCATCGTTTATTCAAAACCCAAGCATTGACGATTATGAACAATCCGACAACGAAGCAAGAGTAAAAACAGTTGAATTATTATCATATAAACATTAAGAATGGAAATTTTAGTTAAAGTAGGACAATTCCTATTAAGTCTTTCAATTCTCGTAATTCTACACGAGATGGGTCATTTTTTGTTTGCAAAACTTTTTGGGACAAGAGTTGAGAAGTTTTACCTTTTCTTTAACCCCTGGTTTTCGCTTTTCAAGGTTAAGCACGGCGAAACAGAGTACGGTGTAGGTTGGCTCCCTTTAGGTGGATATGTAAAAATATCAGGAATGATTGATGAATCAATGGACAAGGAGCAAATGAAACAACCACCTCAACCATTCGAATTTAGATCGAAACCCGCATGGCAACGACTATTAATAATGGTTGGAGGCGTTCTGGTTAATTTCGTACTTGCTCTTTTAATCTATAGCGCTATACTATTCACTTGGGGCGATGAATACTTGCCCACAAAAAGTCTTAAGTATGGAGTTGCTTGCGACTCTTTAGCCATTGAACTTGGATTTAGAAATGGTGATAAAATATTAACAGTAAGCGGTCAGGAAATCGAAAATTTCCAACAAATATCTCACGATATACTCCTAAATGAAAACCGAGAGGTGGTTGTTTTAAGAGGATCCGACACGGTTAAAGTTAACGTTAGCGAGGACAAACTTTCGAGATTAGTGAAGAATCCTATAATCTTCATTCCACGCTTCCCGTTTATAGTTGATGAACTAAAAGAAAACGACGTAGCCGAGAAAGCAGGATTAAAAAAGGGTGACAAACTTGTTGCAATAAATAATGAACCAAAGCAATTTTTCGACGAGTTCAAGAAATCTATAACTGAGAATAAAAATAAAACTGTTACACTATCGGTTCAGCGCGACACGCAAATAGTTGAAATTCCAGTTAACGTTCCAGAAACAGGAATTATCGGGGTTGTTCCGGTTACTGACCTTAAGCAGTTTTTCGAAATCAACAAACGAGAATACAGTTTCTTTCAGTCAATCCCTGCTGGTATTAAGCGTGGCTTAACAACAATCCGAAGTTATCTAAAGCAGCTGAAGTTGATATTTAGTCCAGAAACAAAGGCTTACGAGTCGCTTGGTGGATTCATAACTATCGGAAAGATTTTTCCATCAACCTGGGATTGGCAAGCATTCTGGGGGTTAACTGCGTTCCTTTCTATTATCTTGGCAATTATGAACATACTCCCAATACCAGCACTCGATGGTGGGCATGTTCTATTCCTGTTCTACGAAATAATTACAGGACGCAAACCTGGCGATAAGTTTATGGAGTATGCTCAAATAACTGGAATGATAATTTTGCTTGCTCTTTTACTGTATGCTAATGCAAATGACGTTATTCGCCTTTTTAAGTAAGTCAAAAACAGGTGCATGATTACATTTGTTTCTAGTGAACTCATAATGGCGGGTTAGTAGCATTAATACTTACTATTACTATTCTGAAAAGGGAATACTAATCTGCCAATTGAAGCACAATAGACTGCAAATGAAAAAGATTTATAAATAATTAAGGAAATGAGGTTTTGGAACTAATAGTCACAATGAAATCGATTATCAAAATATTTTTATTGGTCTTTTTACTGTTTTCTACCGAACAGAAATCATACAGCAATGAAAAAGTATGGGTTTCTGGGCTTAAAAAAAAATGCCCTATAGTTCAAATGGTAGATGATCTAGAGTACTTGAAAATTTTCTCTCTCAACAATAAAATAAATAGTGCAGGCGACACCATTTCAAAACCACAGGATCTTGAGTATGAATATTATATTGCCGCAATTGGTAAGCAATCGCCAATCGATTTCGATTATAACAAACACGTTCGTAAGTATATTGATATTTATACATTGGAACGCAGAGAGCAAGTTTCCCAAATGCTAGGGCTTGCTGAAATGTACTTTCCATTATTCGAAGACTATTTAGATAAATATCAACTCCCTCTCGAATTAAAATATCTTGCAGTTGTCGAATCGGCCTTAAACCCTTTAGCCGTTTCAAAAACTGGCGCAGTAGGGTTATGGCAATTCAAAATTAACACCGGAAAAATGTTTAATCTTAGCATTAATTCCTTTGTTGACGAGAGAATGGATCCTGATAAATCAACCGAAGCGGCATGTTTATACCTTCAGTATCTATAT
>WBUV01000276.1 GCA_008933525.1 Bacteroidales bacterium
CATATACCCAATACCCAGGGGATTTAGTACATAGTGTTGGAGTAGAAATGTTACTATGGTTGCTAGTACAATTACAAAAGTTACTGCACCAGCCATTCCCAATGATGTTTCAATTTTGTTGGAAACTCCAAGGAAGGGACATATCCCCAAAAACTGGGAAAGAACAACGTTGTTTACAAAAATAGCTGCTATAACTATTAATATATATTCCATAACAACCTCCTGCTATTTTTTAATTTTATTGAATAGAGCGATCAGGTAAGCAAGTGCAATAAATGCTCCTGGTGCAAGAATGAATACTAATATTCCATCGCCAGTAATGAACTTGTGGTCAAATATCGACCCGCCACCCAGTACTTCTCGAACCGAACCTAAAAGTGTTAGTGCAAAAGTGAATCCAAGACCCATTCCAATTCCATCGAGTGCCGATTCAAGCACATTATTTTTATTGGCAAATGCTTCTGCACGACCAAGTACAATACAGTTCACCACGATAAGAGGAATAAAAATTCCCAGTTTTTCGTATAGCGATTGAGTGTACGCTTGCATAACAAGATCTACGATAGTAACGAAAGTTGCAATAACCACAATGTATGAAGGAATGCGAACCTTGTCTGGGATAAAACGAGCCATAAGAGAAATTACCACATTTGAGCCTAACAGTACAAAAGTTGTGGCTAATCCCATACCCAAACCATTCATTGCTGATGATGTGGTGGCTAGAGTGGGACACATACCAAGTACAATTACAAAAATTGGATTTTCCTTAAGTATGCCTTTTGTTAGATTATAGAATTTGCTCATTTTGCACCTCCTTCCTTAAGTGCTTTGAATGCACGTTCAACTGCATCGCAGTATGCTCTTGATGTAATGGTTGATGCGGTAATAGCATCCACATCTCCTCCGTCTTTTTTAACTTTCAGTTTGAAATTTTCAGGATTTCTACCTTCGAACTGAACACTGAAGTTCGATTTCTTGGGTTCCATTTTATCCCCCAAGCCTGGCGTTTCTTTATGCGATACAACTGCTACTTTGTTTATTGAACCATCGGGCAAGAAGCCAACCATAAGTTCGATTAAACCCGAAAATCCATTCTTGCTAAAGGTTTTAACTGCAGTTCCTACCAATTGTCCATCTTTTTTTGCAGGGTAGAATATCAATTCTCCTCCATCAACCTCTACTTTGTAAGATTCTTCGAAGGGTTGATTGTTGAATTCAGGAACAACCGCTTCGATGGCTGAGTTTATTTTAGCCATTTGGGCTTTTGCAATAGGTTCCTTGGTCGATTGGTATACTAACCCCAGTGCGGCAGATGCTACTAGCGATATAACCACTAGGGTTAGCGTCATATTTTTGAAATTAGATTCAACTTTAGCCATTTCTCTTCACCTCCTCTCCAAATCGTTTTGGTTTAACGTATCGGTTGAGTAGCGGTACAAAGGCATTCATAATTAGAATTGCAAACGATACGCCTTCGGGGTACGCACCCCAAACCCTAATGATTACAGTAAGTAAACCTATTCCTATACCAAAAATCCACATTCCAACGGGGTTCATCGGCGATGTAACGTAGTCGGTGGCCATAAATATTGCACCAATCATAACACCTCCAGTTAATAAGTGGAATATTGGGTCGGCGTTGGTTTCGGGGTTTATCATCCAAAGAATGCCTGTAAATACAGCAATAGTTGTGAAGATAGAAACTGGAATATGCCAGGTAATAACTTTTGTGAACAGTAACCAAGCAAAGCCAATTAGAAGTGCAAATGCCGCAATCTCGCCAAGTGAGCCGCCCATAAGTCCCATGAACATTTGCATGTGACTAGGAATTTTATCGCCCATCTGCGAAATGGTTTCTCCGTTCTTCAATCCTTCCTTTAGAATTGCCAATGGAGTTGGACCTGTAACAGCATCTAAGTACTGAAGTCTTGATGCTACTGGTAATGGCCAACTGGTCATTTGAACAGGGAAAGAAATCAACATGAATACACGTCCAACTAATGCTGGGTTAAAAGGATTGCTTCCTAATCCGCCAAAACTCATCTTGGCAACACCAATTGCTACTAAACTACCAATAACAACGATATGCCAAGGCAGATTGCTTGGAACATTAAATGCTAATAGCAAACCTGTTACTATGGCAGAACCATCGGTAATGGTTGGGTTGCCTTTCATCAGGAATTTTTGAATGAGATACTCAAAAATTACGCAGGAACCTACGGCCAGTAGGGTAACTATAAGTGCCCCAACTCCAAAGTAATAGAGCGATACCGCAAAGGCAGGCATCAGGGCTAACACCACGTTGAACATCAGGCGGCTAGTCGATTCCCCGCTGTGTACGTGTGGTGAGGGTGATACAATAACTTGCTTATCCATTCGAAACTTGTTTATAGCTGGTTAAGTTTAGGTGCTAATTTTTTCTTGCTCTGATTATTTTGTTCACTTCGGCTTTGCCAAGTCGAATATAATCGAGTAGAGGTAGATTTGCAGGGCATTCAAAGCTGCACGAGCCGCATTCCATACAATCGAGCACATGCTCGGGTTCCATATTCTCGAACATCATTCGTTGGCTTAGCCTATTAAGCAGATATGGTTCCAATCCCATAGGACAAACCGAAACACATTTTCCACAGCGAATACATACGCTATCGGCCTTACGTTTCGATTCCTTGGATTGGAATACAATAATGCCAGATGTTCCTTTGGTTACGGGTACATCGGTGCTTGTAAGTGCTTTGCCCATCATAGGGCCTCCGTTCACAACTTTTCCTGTGTCCTCGGGTAATCCACCTGCAGCGGCAATAAGTTCAGCAACAGATGTTCCAATGCGAACCATATAATTTGCTGTTTTTGGTAGATTTTTTCCTGTAACGGTTACCACACGCTCAAATAGTGGCTTATTTTTTTGAACTGCTTCGTAAACCGCAAATGCAGTTCCTACGTTATGAACAACAGCACCAATATCAATGGGCAGTCCGCCTGACGGAACTTCTCTATTAATAAGGGCTTTAATAAGTTGTTTTTCGCCGCCTTGAGGGTATTTAACCTTTAAACTGTGAACTTCAACTCCTTTGTATTCACCAACAATGCTCTTCAAATACTTAATCGCATCGGGTTTGTTATTTTCAATACCTATTAGGGCCTTTTCAACGTTAAGAGCACGCATTAGGATTTGAATTCCCACCATCATTTCGTGGCCTTTCTCAAGCATCAACCTGTGGTCAGAAGTTAAGTAAGGTTCACACTCAACGCCGTTGATTATAAGAACTTCGGCTTTTTTACCTGCAGGAACTGAAAGTTTAACGTGCGATGGGAAAGTTGCACCGCCTAAACCAACAATGCCAGATTCATTAATTCGTTTAATGATATCTTGGGCATTTAATTGAATATCCTTTTTGAGATCTGTTGAACGGTCAATATTTTCAATCCACTCATCACCTTCAACAGTAATGGTTACCGCTTGGCGTTTGTAACCAGTGCTGTCCAATACTGCATCGATGCTCTCAACTGTTCCAGAAACAGATGAATGAATGTTGGCCGATACAAACCCTGCACTTTGCGCAATTACCTGCCCAACTTTAACTTTATCGCCCTTAACAACTAAAACTGTTGCTGGGGCTCCAATATGCTGCGATACAGGAATGCTCACTTTTTGTGGCAATGGCAGTATCTCAATTGATTTACCTGCCGATATCTTGTTTTCGGGTGGGTGAACGCCACCTTTCGAGAATGTTTTTAACATATTCATTTATATTGAATAGTTGCTACTCTGTTTTTTCTACTTGTGCTTCGGCCTCAACTTTAGGCTTGCGAGGAGGGAAGTTGAGTTCCAGAATTGCACTGGTTGGGCACTCTTCCACGCACTTACGGCAAAGTTTGCACTTGTTGAAGTCGATGTAGGCTAGGTTGTTTTCAAGCGTGATAGCATCGTGTGGGCATACCTTTACGCATTTTCCACATCCAATGCAGGCCACTTGACAAGCCTTTCGGGCAACTCCGCCTTTATCCTTGTTGATACACGATACAAAAATGCGTTTGCTCTTTGGGCCTTTTTTGCGTAGTTCAATAATGAACTTAGGACAAGCCTTTACGCATGCACCGCAGGCGGTACATTTCTCGTCGCTAACAACAGGAAGCAGGGTTACAGGGTCGATGTATATTGCATCGAACTTACAAACTGCAACGCAATCGCCTAAGCCTAGGCAGCCGTACTGACAACCAGTATCGCCGCTGTAAAGCGAAGTTGCAACTTTACACGATGATGCACCATCGTACTGAACAATTCGTTTCCTGTTTTCGGGACTACCCGAGCAGCGAACTACTGCAATTTCGGGGTCTTTAGCCTCAACGGTTTTGCCCATAACAGCCGCAGCAGCGTTCATTGTATCGTTGCCTCCTACAGGGCAAAATAGCGATGAAACATCCTCTGCTTTCACAAAAGCGTCGGCGAAACCTCGGCAGCCAGGATATCCGCAACCTCCACAGTTTGCACCGGGAAGAACTGCTTCAACCTCATCAATCCGAGGGTCTTCAAAAACCTTAAACTTTTGTGCTACTAGGTATAGTATTACTGCCAATACTACTCCTAGTAAGCTTAGCATAATAATTGAAAATAAAAGAACAGAACTCATACTTAGGTTGGTTTTATGAGATTTTTTCTATATCAAAATTAAACTGTCTTGCGATTTTATTACGGAAAAAATAAAGAATAGCGTAATAGGGAAGAAGGGTTGCTAATGCTAATAGTCCAGCTTTACTTTCGCTCATAAATGCACTGTAAGAAAATAGTGCAATAAGCAAAACTATGAGAGGAAGAATATATCCAAGGAAAAGCGCTTTGTAGCCAAGCGATTGTTTCAACAAAACCTTTACTGTTTCGCCCACAAAGTAATTGTGGTTGCTTTTGCTAACTACAACTATTTTTTCAGACACATCTGATGCAGAGCAAGCTCCCTTTGCATGACAACTAGCACATGCAGACTGGCTAGTTATAACCACTCTGATGTCGTTGGGAGTAAC
>WBUV01000277.1 GCA_008933525.1 Bacteroidales bacterium
CTTTAGGCAGTACATACTTTCGAAGCAATGTTGTCTTACCTATACCTTGCTCCACCGACAAAAGGGTCAGGAAAAATTCATTGGGAAATTCACCTTCCAGAGCTTGTGCTATCATCCCGACGTACCATTTCTTCAAGAAATGAAGTACAATAGACCTGTCAACATTTTTATTTTCAAGTGTTATGCAATCCAGCCATTTTTCAAAAGTCCCCTCTGGATTACGATGAATATTATTATCAATAAATTGCTGAATTGGGTTGATAGTTTTAACATACCGTGATTTAATAATTTCTTCAAACCTCGTCCTAGGTATTTCCTTCTCAAAATGCTTTTTTAAATTGATAAACAGCGTATTATAATCAATCTCTTCAATAAGTCTCCCGTTGTGGGTTAGGTCTTGGATGAAGGTATCATATCGCACACCTACATTATTTAAGTACCCAGCAATGTCTTCCACACTGATCTTTTCTTTTTTATTGGTTAGATTGTAGCCCAATTCTGGCAATCGTCGGAGTGCTGACCTGTAATCCGATATATTTTCCAACGTCTTTAAAACCTGAAAGTGATTATAAGGTCTTTCGGGTATAAAGCCAGTACTGGTGCTAAAGCAATAAAATAGTTTGGAATCTTTGAAGTAATATCCCGAATGCTGGGCTTTAGACCCTTTTCGTAGCAGGTAAACCTTTTCGTCATCTTCTTTGGTAACCTCCCAATCGTTCTGCTCGAATAACTCGAGAATATTGAAGGTACTATTAAAATCATTTACAGCTGGTTCGTTGTAACTAAAACCATCAGAATTTATCTTATTGTCTTTAGGGAAATAGCGAGTGAGTGACCTTGCTGTTTCTAAAAGAAATTCACGTTCATCTTTGGAAATCACTGGTATCTCAAATTCAACCTCCGCAAGATTGAATGTGCCCTGTTGAATTTGATAATCAGAATGGTGTGTGCAAAAGTATCCTCCCTCTCCACGTGTTTCGATTATAACGGCACCGTCAGAATGCAATGCCAGTTTTTGATTTTTCTCTATCTCAGCTTCCTGACATCGGTATATTAGGTGTGAACCCGAATTGACGGTAGTTTGTATTATCAGCCTATCAAGAAGGGGTTGAGGTATTAATGACAAGAACTCTTTGGTGATAGTGTGTTGCGGATCATTCTTTTCGTCAATGTCTATTAATTCAAGGTTTCCGCTAACTTTTCCGCATATAATGCCAACATAGCCCCCATTGGCATAATGGGTATGCCAATCAGCAACAGGGCTTTCTACTTTTTGAAATTGCGACCAAGATTTGAATGGCTGCTTGGTCGATGATACGGGTATGATGGATAATCCTATCTCATTAGTTACTGCCTTTTTCATAGTTACTTACCCCGTTATCACTCTTATTTTGCACAACCTTCATCAATTGTTGCTTTGCCCAAGTTGAAACTTTCATGAAGTCCTTGGCTGATTCATGTTTTAATAGTCTGTAAAATTCCTGCGATAAAGTCAGGTTCATCTTTACGTTTTTTTCTGTACTCATTTTTTTAATTTTATTTATTTATTTATTATTCGGGTGGTTGTTTGTTCCACCTTATATCTATAAATATCAGCAAATATGCAAAAAGACACATTTTGATATTTTTTTTGTAATCATTTGTTGTTATCCCCCCCACAGGGTGGACAGGTAGACGAGATCAAACTAGGTTTTTTGAAACTTTCTGGAACACTAGCACTGGCTAAAGGTGCCACTGATTTGCAGTGTCAGTGTTTCGATAATTGTACAAAAATGCCAAATCATCTCGTCTACTTGTCCACCTATAGATTTATTAACCAAAAAGTATGAGCAAGCAAAAATTAAAATTTTAGCTTGTATTTAATTTTCTGCCCTACTTCATAAAGTTTTTGGCATTCGGCAAGAGTTTTTGATAATTGTATCGTTCCCGCTACAGTCGAGGACTTTTCACTTTTTTGAGTGGAAAGTCCTTTTTTATCATTCTTATATTCAATTGAGAGTAAGCCACTTAGCTCAAAAAAAATCATTTTTCCTTGCTCAATACGTTCTAACTTCCAGTACTTCTGGATATTACAAGCGAAATCAACAGCAAGGTCTACTTGATTTTGCAAGTTAGATATTGATTCTTGGCTTATTATTAAATCAGGTTTGATTGATGCTATTTCAGAACTGATTTTTGAATTGAACTTTTTATACATTTCTTCGTTGATATCACCAAATGCAAAGCGTTCTTCCAACTTTTCTTTTTTGCTTTTTAGTTCGGCTAACTGCTTTTTCAATAGCGAACTTTGAACCTTAAGATCTGTTGAAAGATTACCAAGCATTTTTTTAAGTTGTAATCTGTAGATAGAACTAACTATACTTATCGTCTAATTGGTAAGAAGCCAATTTTTATTCAAACAATTCGTGCGCTCCCGTATTATTTGGTATGGTTTGAGGAGTTTCAGCATTGATGGATACCCCATTACATTTCTGACATTTGTAGTAGTGAATGTGCTTAGCCTTATTCTCGTATGAAGTACGCTTTCCTCCACATTGGGAACAAAACAAAAAGTTTGTCAATGGCCTTGCTACAGCTTCCTTAACTTGATTATTGTATTTCAAAGTTTGTTGGAAATGCTAATTCTGATTTTATATACATGATTTCAGATGATTCAACATCACATTTAAAACAATTAATATTAACAGAAGCTATGACTGTTTTTTTAGATAGGTATTTAGATATCAGAATACCAATTGATGAATTATCATTCGACGACTTTCATGACTTTATAAATTTCATGTTTATTTTCTGGTACAAATTCTCAACAGCGTTAATGCCATGGAGCGAACGGCAATCAGGCAACGATTGGAATCTGGATATAAGGCGCATATTAAAGCTGGGGGAACTGTGGGCCGTAAACCTGAAAAAATTATAAAAGATGATGCGTCATTACTTAATTATCATAAGGATGTTGTCAAAAATCTGAAATTGGGATTCAGTGATCGACAGGTTATGAAACTTACAGGTAAAAGCTCTGGCACTTTACAAAAGATAAAGCGGGTGCTTTAACAATAGTTCCATCAGCGTCATTTTTATAATTTGGGTACGCTAGTGATAATATTTAATATATTTGCAAATCGTAGAGTACACTTAATAAATCAATATTACTGAGCTATGCATGATGCATAAGGCATCATACGACATGTGCCTGTTATGTTTCAAGTGTTTGCATAAATGTATCATGCGAAATTTATATATTAATAGTTTTATAGTAGTGAAAGATGAGTAAAGTTTTAATTCCTTTTATTGATCCTTTAGCAGTAAACCATAAATTCTACCAACGCTTTAAGATGGCAGATGGCAGTGTTAAATCAACATGCTTTTGGACGGGGATTTATCCCAATTTAAATATTAGTAATAGTATGAAATGCGCCAAATTAGCGGAAAATCTTTTGTGCTATGATACATGCCTTATAACGGTTGATGATTTCTTGTTTCTGGTCAATGCCCTTGGAATTGATATTGTTAAATCACTTATTAGTGATGGTGCAGTCGAAGTCTATAATAATAGTGGAATAAGAGCGGCAGTTTATAACATATCAGATAATGACCCACTTATACTTAATTTCTCATTTGATAAAAAGTTTGATCCTGAAACTTACACATTGAACTATCAACGAGTATATAATGTCAAGTATAATGATAGGGCAATGTATGGCATAAATAAGGTACTTACTACAACTAGCTGCGTTGAAATTGAAGATTCTTGGTTAAATCATTTAAATGAAGAAATAACTAATGACTTAAAGAAAATTGAAATTATAAAAGAATTAGACTTAGTCAACGAGGGAAAAATTATCGATAGAAATAATGACTATAATCAGAAAATGTACAATCGAGTTGCTTATTTGAACTTATACCTGGCTCTTGGTAATAAGTTGAAATTGAATGATATAATGCTACCTGATGAAATCCAAAAGTTATTGGAAGTTAAAATTGGGGCATACTTAAAAGCATCCAATAATCTTATAAAAAACTCTTTTACTTCTATTACTGAATTTAATGGCGTTCATGATATTTATCAGTTACTTATATCCAAAGTAATTAATTTTGAAGATATAATGCGTATTCGAAACAACAGAAAGTCTATAGATTTTAGAAGATGGCTTGAACAGACTTCTCGGAACGCTCCTTTAGGTGATATTGTAGAATTATATAATACCGCTATTCGGGAGGGTGCCGAGTTAAAAGTTTCAAAGGAAGGTAAACTACAAAAAACGCTCAAATTTGCTATCCCTACAGTTATCGGATTCGATCCTATTGTTGGAGGGGTTGTTTCACCTCTTATAAGCGCATCTCTTTTCGTACATGACTTGATTAAAAGCACTTACAGACCTAGCATTTTCATTGAAAATTACTTGAAGAAAGAGATAGATAGCAAAATGAATGACCACAAAATTCGCTCTGAGAATGATTATTACAGAAAGGAACATGGGGTTATCGCTGTTAACAGTCAGTGCCCTTGTGGTTCAGGCAAGAAATATAAAAAGTGTCATGGAAGATTTAGGTGATAAGAAATTGGAAAATATAATCGAAGCATAAGACACTGAGGTTGGGTTTTTCATTTTATGTGCAGTATTATAAATACGAGAACACGTTTCTTCGAAGGATCTGGAGAACCGCCTCGTTCCCGCTACTGTCGAGGACTTATCACAAAAAGTGACACTGTCCAAAATTCTGTGTAAATATAAAACGTAGGGTTTGGCTGTATTCTACAGCTGAACCCGATTTTCAAAGATAGCTAAAAATTGGTTAAAAATCAAACCCTAGTTCTGAATGGGCTGTGTCCATTTCTTCGATATTTGCATAAGTAAAAGAAATACAGACTTTTTCAGTGATTCATCGGTAGGGAATACCATCTTGTTTTTGGTGTACTTTCTAATTTTACCATTCAAGTTTTCAATCAGGTTAGTCGTGTAAATAATCTTCCGGATCTCCAGGGGGAAGT
>WBUV01000278.1 GCA_008933525.1 Bacteroidales bacterium
ATATTATCGAATAAAAACTTATACTTACGTGAAAGACGCAACCACATATCATAATCTTCATACACCAGAGTTTCATCCCAAAAACCAATTTCCCTTAGTGCTGAAGATTTGTACGTTACTGTCATTGCCGGAATAAAGTTCCCATTAATTAGTTCTTCAAAAATAAAACCAGATGGTGCATTTAGGTATGATTTGTGATAGGCAATAAAACGATTATCGTAGAATTCTCCCTTTTCATTGATTAAAATGGCATCGCTATAAACTACCGCAACATTACTTTCGCTGTTCTCAAGCAAACTCACATGCCGCTCAATTGTGTTGTGCATTAGAATATCATCACAGGCAATTAAATGATAATACTTCCCCTCAATAAAATCAATAGCCTCGTTTAACGATTTACAAATTCCTTTGTTTTCGGTATGTTTTATAAATACACACTCTATCTCTTTATCCTCAATAAAGCGGGTAATAACTTCTACGGAGTTATCCTGAGAACAGTCGTCAATTATTATTAACTGAATATTAGTATATGTCTGCTTTACAATGCTATCAAGAGTAAGTGCCAAATAATCAGAATGATTATAACAAAGCGCAAGCACCGACACCATGGGTAAATCCGAAGTATTATCTGTTTTTTGCTTATCAACCATTATAACAGTTCAACTTATCAACAACAACCTTAATATCACTAATATCCATTATTGGGCTTATGGGCAAACTTAAAACCTCGTTATGAATTTGCTCGGTAATTTTAAAACTCATATTGTGATATTCCGCATAGGCTTTTTGCTTATGGGGTGGAATAGGGTAATGTATTAGCGTTTGTACTCCATTTTGGAGCAAATATTCCTGCAAGTGTCTACGATTTGCACATCGAATAACAAACAAATGCCAAACATGTGCTAGGTTAAATGTTCCAGATTCAACGTTATTGTCTGGTAAAATAATATTCGGATTAGTGATGTGTTGGCAATAATATTGGGCAATTATTCTACGTTTCTCATTATCCTGATCAAGTCGTCTTAATTTCACTCTAAGAACGGCGGACTGAATTTCGTCTAAACGGGAGTTAAGCCCCTTATAGGTATTCTCGTATTTTTTTTGAGAACCATAGTTGGCCAGAGTCCTAACTATTTGAGCCAATTCGGGATCGTTTGTTGTAACTGCCCCAGCATCGCCAAGCGCGCCTAAATTTTTCCCCGGGTAAAAACTATGACCAGCGGCATGACCCACCGAACCTGTACGCCTGGCTCCATAGTAAGCCCCTTGTGCCTGCGCATTGTCCTCAATTAAACGGAGATTATATTTTGTTACAATTCTTTCTATTTCGGGATGCATGGCGTTTTGACCGTACAAGTGTACAATAAGAATTGCCTTTGTACGGCTGGTTATACTTTCCTCAATCCTATATGGATCAATATTATAAGTTTCAATGCTGGGTTCCACAAAAACAGGTTTTAGCCTATTGTCGGTTATTGCCAGCACCGTGGCAATATAGGTATTGGCTGGTACAATAATTTCGTCGCCCTCGGCCATAACTCCCTGCTCAATATAGGCTCTGATAATTAACCGTAGGGCATCGAGCCCATTGGCCACGCCAATACAATGGTTAACTCCAATGTAGGCGGAGTATTCGTCCTCAAACTGTTTAACCTCCTCGCCCAGTAAATAGTAACCCGAATCGACAACCCTTAAAATCGCGTTCTTTAAATCGGGTTCAAACGAACTATTAATTGCTTTTAGGTCTAGAAATTTGATCATTGTTTTCTTAAACTAAATACATGTGTTGTATAACCCAACTTAAATCCACATTTTTCCCAAACATGAACCGCCGACTTATTTGATGCTTGAGTAATTGTAGTTAAATAGTCGGCATTCATTTCTTTAACACAATAAACCATTTCTGTTAATAGTTTAAATAACCAACCATCTTCAACACTACTATCAATTGCGGCCAACACTAATTTTGAAACATTGATTCCGCAAACATTTATTGGATTATTACCTGCTAAAAAGCCAAATGGTTTAACACCTTCAATATTTGGAACTAAAACAATATCTGCAAAACCATTTACTGATTGAAATGCAAACTCTCCTAGATAATCATCAGCCGTTTTTTCGGAAAAAGCAGAGTCGGCATGAACCCTGTCATATTTATTCCTCATTTTTGATGCAACGGCTCGTAGGTTTTCTGCATCATTGTTTAGTGCTTTTCTAACTGAAAATCTTGGAGCACTAAAAGTTTGAATGTCACTTAAATAATAATTTAATCTAGTTTCAACTAATTTAAAATCGGTGTTGCAAATAGATTGGGTTAATAATGTGTCTTCACAAGGAATATTAATCATATAATAATCACCAAATCCTATGTGATTTTCAATAAATTTCTTTATAACATTGTTTAAAATTGACAAATCATTGTGATTATATAAAATAAACTCTATTCTATAAATTGAAAAACCAAAATATCTTGTATCCCATTCTAATAATCTAATGAAAAAATAATGAGTTTCTCCATCTTGTATTAATTCAATAATTTTTACACTCCCAGATTCAATGTCTTTAAGCATTGGATACATGAGTGATTTCTCAAATAATTCTTTTTTATTAATTTTTCGTAAAAATTGATATTGAGAATAATTAAACAAATACTCCTCTTTACTCCTTAATAGTTCAGCTGCATTAATCATAATTTTCCAATTGAATATTTAAAATCGGAATAATCTCTAATGTAATCACCCTCGTCAAAAACATGAGAAGTAAGCACTAAGCAAATTGCTCCAGAGGAGAAGTTAAATTCATGCGCCCATAACCCTGGTGGAATATGAAGCCCATAATAAGGCCTGTTAAGCGAAACTACCTTTTTGTTTATACCATCATCAATCATTACATCAAAACTTCCACTAGCAGCAACCAGTACCTGATGACACTCTTTGTGTGCATGTGCTCCACGGGTCTCTCCTCCAGGTATGTCATATATATAAAAAACCCTTTTTATTTCAAAGGGTACATTTTTAAAATTCTCTACAGGGGTAATATTTCCAGCCCTATTTTGTATTCTAGGAAACTCTATTACCGTTGAATCAAAAATGCTAGACTTTTTCATTGCTTCTAACCATATCTTTAAATTTGCTATAATCCCTTATATAATCTAACTCCGAGTACTCAGTAGAAGAGATAACTAAAGCCAAGGCGTTGGTTGAAAAATTTTCAACACGTCGCCAAAGCAGATTTGGTAAGTATAATCCGTAATATGATCTGTTTAATGAAAACTTATATTCTTGAACTCCATTATCTATTATAACATCAAAACTTCCCGAAAGGGCAACAATTACCTCATGCTGTTCTTTAAAAGCATGCCCCCCCCTTACTTCTCCACCTGGCACATCATAAATCCAGTAAATTCTTTTAATTTCAAAAGGAATTTGATTGTTCTGTTCAATAAAAGATAGATTGCCTCTAGGATCTAAGTACTTTGGTAAATCTAATATTTTTGGTATATTCATTTTATGTGTCAATTTTCATATATACAACCGCAGGATTTCCTTTAATTATTGAATTTTCCGGCATACTATCAAAAACCACAGATCCATTAGATATAATACTATTTCTACCTATTGTAACCCCTTTTAATATTTTAACATTGGAGCCTATAAAAACATTTGATTCTATGATTACATTTTTTGACTTATGAAGACCCGAATTCCTTTTTTCTGGATGAATATGATGAAAATCGGAATTAATTATTTCAACATTTGTTCCAATAAGAACATTATCTCCCAAGGAAATCTCTCCGTTTTCAGCAATAATTGAGAGATTGTTGTTAGAATAAATATTGTTCCCAAATCTTATTATAGATTCCTTTTCTCTTGCCTCTAAATAAATTGCACCATCGTAGAAGTTTGGCGAGGGATAATTTCCAAGTGTAACATTATTTCCAAAAACGATTGTTCCTTTACCCTCAAAACATACCGGCTGCCTCATATATGGTCTGGACCCTTTATAAGTATTATTTGACAAAGCCCGATAAATAAACTTTCTTATTCTTTGAAAATATTTACGAACCAAATATTTGATTAATCTCATAAAGAAGAAATTTTAAAATCTACTTTTGGTCTCATCACTCCTGGTAATCTGTTTAAATTCAGCCCTTGATCAAATAAAGCATTTTCGATTTCGAAAGTCAATATATCATCCTTTTTATATACAATGTATTTCTGGCTTTCTCCCACTAACAAATTGATCTTATATGTTCCAGAATTTAAAAGAAACGGCTGTATATCCCATTCTATTAAATATTTACCTTTCTGTGAATTATTATCGCTAGAAAAAATAATTGGAGCTTCAAACAATATCAGATCTTCTAATGTCACAATAAAAATACTTATGGCTATATTTTTATTCTCGATATTATTTTCAAATTCTAGTTGAATTTTTACTCCTGACTCTATACTTAAAACACTACCTTCAGGAGAAATTGCATCAATTGACAAAACTCTGAACTCTGCGTTTCCTAGTTTTTCATTCTCAATTATCTTTTTACTTTTAATTTTTTCAATACTTCGTGTTTGATAAAGCGATAAGATATCTGAAACCTCTCCCGAAGCAAATAACTGTCCATTCTCTAAAAGAATACCTTTATTACACAACTTTCTTACGGCCGCCATATTATGGCTAACAAAAAGCACGGTGCGACCCTCGTTACGACTTACATCCTGCATTTTTCCAATGGCCTTTTTCTGAAACTCGGCATCGCCCACCGCTAGCACCTCGTCCACCACCAATATTTCGGGCTCGAGGAATGCAGCTACGGCAAAACCAAGCCTAACGGTCATACCGCTGGAGTAGCGTTTTACGGGAGTATCGATATAACGCGCACATCCCGAAAAATCAACAATTTCGTCGAATTTTCTGTTTATCTCCCTTTTACGCATTCCTAGAATTGCACCATTCAGGTAAATATTCTCG
>WBUV01000279.1 GCA_008933525.1 Bacteroidales bacterium
ATGCTAAAGGTAGTTGATTGCTCAGGGATGCTATGTCCAAAACCGCTTATTGAAACCAAGAAGGCTTTAAAAGAAAATCCAGTTGGAACATCGCTTGAGATTGTTATCGATAATGATACATCGTGTAAAAACGTTCTTCACTTTTTAAACGATAATGGCGTTAAGAACACCACTATACAGGAAGGTAAACTCTTTAGAATTCGTGTAAGCGTTCCCGAAAACTTATCAACCCCAGCAAAAAACGTGGAGGAGTACTGCGAGGTTTCCTTCCCAAACACACCCAAAGGAAACTTTATTGTTCTGCTGAACAGCCACTTAATGGGTAAGGGCAACGACGATTTGGGTAAAATCCTAATGAAGGGATTCCTCAATACCCTTCCTGAATTAAATCCTCTTCCTACTGAGGTTATTTGCTACAATAGTGCAGTAACACTTACCAAAAAAGGAACCGATACTGCTATAAGCCTTAAAAAACTTAGCGAAAAGGGGGTTAAAATAACACTTTGCGGAACCTGTATCGATTTTTTCAATATGAAGGAGGAAATTGAGATTGGAACAATCTCCAATATGCTCTACATTGCCGAAAGACTGTCATCGAACCTCAAAATAGTTCAACCCTAATACTATGAATCTTTATTTCGACAATTCGGCCACTAGTTTTCCCAAACCACCCGAGGTCGAAATTTACATACGTGAATATTTATTGCAGGGCGGCACTTACGGAAGAGGTGCTTACAACCGTGTATTCCTTGCCTCAAAAAGGGTTGAGGAGACTAGAAATTTGATTTCTAACATTATTGGTACAGGGTTGAATTCCAATATTTTGTTTACATTCAACTCAACTTCTGCATTAAATACAGTTATTAAAGGATTCAACTACAAAAAAGGTAGAGTTCTAATTTCACCTCTAGAGCACAATGCCGTATGTAGGCCACTGCAGCACCTGAAAAATTTAGGAGTAATTGAATTTGATATTCTCCCTCACTGTTCCGACGGATTGGTTGACTTAATCAGCTCTAAATCAATTGAATTCGACCAGTACGATTTAGTTATTGTCAATCATACTAGCAACGTTAACGGTGTAATACAACCAGTTTCTGAAATTAAAGAGATGATTGGCAGCACGCCGCTACTCCTCGATGCTAGTCAATCAGTTGGTAAGACTGAAATTAGGGTTGATGATTGGAGCATTGATTACCTGGCACTCACCGCACACAAGGGATTGATGGGTCCAACGGGTGTTGGTGCGCTGTTTGTAAGAAATTCTGATAGTTTATCACCTTTTATTCACGGTGGAACAGGTTCATTGTCGGAAAGCTTTGAGATGCCCGAACACTTGCCCGACAAATTCGAGGCAGGAACCCCTAATATACTTGGAATATATGGGCTTTACGGGGCTATTACGGCCAATACTGAAAGACAATATAGCTGGACTTCGTTTATATCACTTTTAAAAGAACTGAATAAACTTCGAAATCTCAAACTACTGGCTGCGAATAATGCTGATTATCAATCCGATGTATTCTCGATAAAACCATTGGTGCAGAGTGTATCGGATTTGTCAAGGGTACTTTACCAGAATTACGGAATTGAAACGCGGAGCGGTTTACACTGCTCACCATTGGCACACCAGACTTTGGGAACTTTTCCCGATGGAACAGTTCGTTTCTCCTTATCTAAGTATCACACCGATAACGATTTGGAGTTTTTACTAAATTGCCTTGTAAAGGAAAATGAAAAGCGATAGGGAGTTTAGCATACTTCTATTTCAAAGCATTCATCAGGTGATGAGGGCTGAGAACATTATTAGCAAGAATGGTTGCAACTATCAAATAATTCCAGTACCATCGGAGTATAGCTCCGAGTGCGGAATGTGCATTGAGATTGATAGTTTAAATACATCTTCAATAATATCTGAATTACAGAAATATAACATAGAACCAAAAGTAGTTAAAAGATGAGCGAAAGTTTTGATTTACTTTCTACAGTGGAGTATGGAGGATGCTCGGCAAAGATACCAGCATCGGTTCTAGAATCGATACTGATAAATTTACCCAAAGTAACTGACCCTAATGTACTTGTTGATATTGAAACACACGATGATGCTGGTGTTTACAGAATAAACGATGAGTTAGCTCTAATCGTAACAATCGATTTTTTCCCGCCAATTTGCTCCGATGCCTATGAGTTTGGCCAGATTGCTGCAACCAACTCAATAAGCGATGTTTACGCAATGGGAGGGGAACCTTTTCTTGCGCTTAACATTGCAATGTTTCCATCTACCAAAATTCCAATTGAGGTTTACCAGAGAATTCTGGAAGGTGCTGCTTCAGTTGCAAAGGATTCTGGTACAATCATTATTGGTGGCCACACTATCGACGATTATCCTCCAAAGTTTGGCCTAGCGGTTATTGGAAAAGTTCACCCTAATAATGTTATCACAAATGCAGGCTTAAAACCTGGCCAAAAACTTATTCTAACCAAGCCATTGGGAACTGGAATAATAGTTGCAGGTAAAAGGCTCGAAATGGTATCGAAAAATGGCTATTTAGAGGCATTAAAGTGGATGAAAACACTTAACGCCGATGGATGTAAGGTGATGCAAAAGTATTCTGTATCTGGTGCTACAGATATTACAGGTTTTGGCTTACTAGGACACGCCTTAAAAATGGCCAAAGCCAGCAAGGTAAACCTTAATATTAACTCACAATCAATTCCCTATATTTCAGAATCATACAAGTTAGTGGATGATGGCTGCATTCCTGGTGCTGCCTTTCGGAACCTTGAGTATATCGACAAGGATGTCAATTTTCAGAACATAGATTATAACCTTAAAATGATTATGACCGATGCTCAAACATCAGGAGGACTGCTTATGGGAGTTAAATCGGAAGTTGCCGAAGAGGCTGTTAAAGAACTGAAGAACAAAGGATTGAACTATACCTCAATAATTGGCGAAATCACAGAAGGCGAGGGGAGGATTAATATTTACTAAATATGGTTTTCAAGGAAGGAGAATGGTATAATTTCAAAATCATTAACCAAATTGATATCCCTGATAAAGGAAATCAATTTGTACTCCAGCATACATCGGGTAGGAAAATCCTTTTACCAGCCGATAATTATGTTAAATACAATTTGACCATTGGTTCCAGGATTGATTGTCGGGTTGATAAGATAAATTGCACTGGCCAAATATTTATGGAGCCGAAACACCCTTTCTATACAATTGGAGACGTTTACACCTTTAAAATTCTTGCTATAAACCATAATGATAAAATCATAGAGGTTGAAGATGTTTTGGGCAATAAAATTCAGGCCTTTAGCCATAAATTTATCGACAGTAATATTGATGAAATACCATTAAGAGTTATCAATATAAAAAAAGGAAAACCTCTGGTGACATTACCCGCGAACGAAAATAATATAGAGATTGATTTAGGTGCCTCGATTCTTGCTTATGTTGATGCGATGGTTGTAATTAATAATGAAAATTACTACAGGCTTAGCGCTTTATCAAAATATGTTAGTTTGCTCAAGTTTAAGCATTACAGCAGCTATGGTTTTAATGTGGGAGATAATATTGAGTGTAAGTATATTGGAATATATCCAGATGGCACTCTCAAACTAGAACCAATAAACCCACACTATAAAATCGGTGATATCTATCAGTTCAAAATAGAAGATTTTGAAGAAGTTACTGACATTGAGAATGATTCGGTAATCATTGCTGAAGTACTGGATATCAACCAAAAGAAATGCGGAGTAAAACTACCCAATAAAAACTACTCTAGGGGGCAAATAATCAACTGTAAAGTGATTGGGTACAGAAAAGGACGACCCCAGTTGGAAATCGTCCTGTAGAATATGCTTATTGAACAATACTAATCGTCATTCAACTCCTCTGCGGGCTCTTCATCGCTCACATCGTCTGGGAACGAATCCTCATCAGTTCCAATATCGTCGTTCATCCCACCAAAGAATTCTTTTTCATCATCCTCATCCTTAATCTTGGTATCAATTTTAACGTTTACCTTAACAAGATAACTAGCATCTTCTGTATCCATAGTAACTGCAAAAAAGAAATCACCATTAGGTTTTTCAACCTTAATAACCTGATTCTGATACCCGTGAGGGAATTTACTTTTAAATAGCTCTAAAAGCTCGGGTGATAAATTATTGTAGCTAACTACCACTCTTTTCTTACTCATATACTCTTGAATTTTTTTGCAATTATACATCAAAATTCCAAATGTGAAAGGGTAAGTGGAAAAATATTTAACATATTTTTGAGCATAATGATTAACATCACTAAAATTTGTTGAAAATCAATCAAAATAATAGTTTTGGAGTTTATCAAGATGTTTATATCCTTTAAACTTTTTCACGTAATACCAATCTTATCAATATAACTTAAACTATTTAACTATGAGAAAAAAATTGCTGTTCGTTGTCATACAACTACTTGCAATCGGGTTAATGGCACAAACCCAGATTTATAATCCCAATGCTGATGCAAAATCGGAAGTTGAAAATGCTGTTAAACAGGCTAAAATGGAAAACAAGCACGTTCTTGTGCAGGTAGGAGGAAATTGGTGTCCTTGGTGCGTTAAATTGCATAATTATTTCCAAACAGAAGCAACTGTAAAGGAAGTTTTAACCAATAATTACATTGTTGTTAAAGTTAATTACAGTAAAGAGAATAAGAATCCAGAGGCATTAAAATTGTTGGAGAATCCCCAACGTTTTGGTTTTCCAGTGTTGGTTATTTTAAACTCAAATGGACAAAGAATTCACACACAAGATTCTGGTTTGCTTGAATCCGGAGATGGATATGACTCAAAAAAGATTATTGGATTCCTTAAAAATTGGACTCCTGGCGCTTTAGTTCAAACATCAAAATAAGTCTTATAATTAACATTATGT
>WBUV01000280.1 GCA_008933525.1 Bacteroidales bacterium
CAATAATATCAATAAATAATAATAGTCCGTATTTCATGCTACTTTTGCAAAAAATCGGAAAATGTCATCCTTATCAATAATTAAAAAACTTGAGGGCAAGGTTAATAAAACAATATTTAACTACAGTCTAATTGAAAATGGGGATAGAGTAATGGTTGGGTTATCGGGAGGCAAAGACAGCTACTCGCTTCTTGATTTGTTAATTAGCAGACGAAATAATCTTCCAATAAAATTCGAAATTCATGCATGCCATATAATGGCTACAGATATGGATTACAAGGCAGACATATCTTTCATGAAGAACATCTGTCAAGATAACAACGTGAACTTCCTTTTGAAAGAAATTACTGTTGATTATAATCCAAACAATCGCAAACCTGCTTGTTTTATTTGTAGCTGGAAGCGACGAAAAATGCTTTTCTCAACTACAAGAGAAAATAACTGCAACAAACTTGCTCTAGGCCACCATTTAGACGATGCAATTGAAACGCTGCTGATGAATATGATTAACCACTCATCCATTAGTTCAATTCCACCTATACTCTCCATGTTCAATGGTGATATTAAACTAATTAGACCACTTTCTACCTGTAAGGATAATGAACTTGAAAAGTACGCTGCAATAAAGAAATTTCCTACTGAATTAAAAAAGTGCATTTACGAAAAAGATACTCACCGAAATTCCATCCGACAAATAATCCAAAATATGGAGCTTATTAATAAGGATGCCCGACAAAATATCTACAACTCAATGCAGAATATAATTGATGAATACATCGTAAATAAACCTTTGCAATAAAATCAATAAAATTCCTGATGAATAATAACTAAAATGTTATCCCAAAACTACCATAAACCATCAACCTATCCGCAGGACTCAGGTTACGTAAATTAACCGAGCATAGCAAATGCTTCATGGGTTGATACTGTAGGCCTGCAATTATTAGATGTGCTTTCTCCAAATTTAGCGGAAATGAACGGTTTATGTAATCGTACCGAACCAACACATCAAATTTAGGATTGATTGTGTATGAACCAAAGGTTGATATTCCATAGTAATCGGAGTTTTCTCTGTAACCATAGTTTACAACTTTATTATACTCCACTGCAACACGGAACTTGTCGGTTTTAAAGCCTGCAAATGCCGAGAAGGTATACTTATCCTTGGCTAACTTTGCAGTATCGGATTCTGGAGAATAGTCGGCATAGAGTTTTAAAATGAGTCCCTTAACTGGGTATATCTCCAGATTGTTGGAGTAAAGGAACTTTCCGTTTTCATCCTGACTTTTAAATGGACCATCGCCATTGGTTACGGAAATTTGATTCAACAATTTATCGCCATAGTTCAAATCTACCTGTGCACCAAAATCCGCAGGATTCCCGTAGCGATGCACCTCTTGGTATGTGAAGTAAATGTAACGGTAACCCCAGAACTTATCCTGAGTGGTTAAGTACTGTGTATTAAGCAGCTGACCAATCTTTAAATCGATAAAACGTGCCGGAGAATACTTTATTTCTGCCATTTTCAGGAACGCCGTGTACTTACTTCCCTCGTTATAGGATACATTCATTGGGTCGCCATTCTCATCGGTTACCTTGATTGCATTGGTAGTTCGAGTTACGTCATAAATAAGTGTGGCTTTTAGTTTATCGGAGAAAGTAGCGGAATAACCAAACAATGCTGTAGGCATTTCGAAAGCACTCTTGGGCTTATACTCACCTTTAAACGTAGTATAGTACGATGCAAAAATGGTTGCCCAAACTTTCTGCTTAACCTCAATGGTTTGAGCCTTTGCCAAAGAATCCTGTGCTATAGTTGAGTTAGAGTAAACAAGAATAACTCCTAAAATCAAAGTAAATATCTTCTTCATAATTTGGATTTTTCAACGTGCGAAAGTATAATCAATTTGGCAATTAGTCAATTTGAAAATGCAAAATCCAATTGTTTATTCCACTAACTCACCCCTGTCCCTCTCTACCTGACTCCGCCAGTTGGCGGATAAACTCTGAGAGAGGGAAGATGCGCATTCGATTATTATATGAAATCTTTTACACTGCCCCAAGGGGGCAACAGCAATAGCCCCGAGTTTTAACTCGGGTATTAATGCGAAGCATTAAATAAGCGATGCAAGTAGTAACGATTGTTTGAAATGAGTTGGAATCTTTGCATCACAATAGTATGAATACTAGTATGGAATAGGAACTGAATGTTTAAAACCCAATAGTTTATTGCACGGACTCACCCCAGCCCCTCTCTACCTGATTCCGCCAGTTGGCGGATAAACTCAGAGAGGGGAAAGATGTGTTTGGATTATTTTGGTTTAACTCATTTACCACACAAACTAAAAACCCACTACCCTTTAGCGGTCTTTTTCAAGAACTTTGGATACAACTCGTCCTTAACCCATTTAAAATTGGGCTCAATGGAAAGAATCTCCTTATACGTTTTTGATGCCAGAGTGTAATTTTTGGCCTTTTCGGCAGCTAAAGCCAATTGGGTTAAGGTGTTTAAGTACCACCAGGTATTAGTTTTGTTTGAAGATTTTATACCTGTAATTGCCTTTTGGTACTGAACAATTGCTTCTGTAGGGCTTCCTCCCACGTACGAAGGGGCGTAATGCTTGGAGTTTCCTTTCTCAATTAGTGCGTAGATATTGTTAGGTTCAAGTTTTAAGGCATCGTCAATTAAACTCATACTCCTTGGACCAAGAAAAGGTGCCTTATATGGCCGGAGAGATATTTTGTAAGCCAAAATTGCAGCCTCCAAAGCCATAACCTCAACCCATTTGGGATTCGATTTAAGCAAGTTGGCAATGTGCTTATCGGCCTTTGCAATGTACTCCTCGCCCAACAAAGTGCGTTTTGAACCTAACAAGAATCCAATAAAACCGTACTGGGCGTGAAGTAGTTGAAATTCAACTTTAACACTCTTAGTCGTTTCAAACTCCTTCTCCAAATCAGCAATAACCTTTTGCCACTCTAGCATATCGCTTGAAATAAAGCAATTGTAAAGCCTATCGTCGTATACCGACGAATTTGCAGAGCCAGTTTTTACAACAAGAAGAAATGGTAATAAAAACAGAATAAAATTTCTGAAAATCATCTGCTTGTAGTTATCTCCCTGTTTTTCCATACAAAAGTTCCATTTTTATGACTTCGCCACCATGCTCTTACCATCTGCACAAATGCAAATTGCTGCATGGGCAACAGTAAAACACTCATAAACGCAGATTGTTTAGATAACTGGGCGACCATCATTCTGGCCATAATAACCGAAAAGAAATAGGCAAAAATCAACGGAAATGGCATGATGAACAAAACAAGAATTGGACCTAATGTAGTAATGGCTGCAAAAGCAATCATCACCTTATGGTTTCTACCAAAGAAATCGCACACATTCTTGGAGAATCCCGCTATGGCCTCATCGTATGAGCCATACATATGGCACTGTATATCGTTCTCGGTTCCAAGCAGAGTGGCCATACGGTAACGCAGTTTCTTCACCGAACGCGCTATGGAGATATCCTCCACAGGATTTGCCTTAAACTGCTCGTGAAATTGATATTTACGGTAAATATCTGTTTTAAACATCATCATTTGGCCATTGGCAGCGGAAAGTGAACGCCTTTTGCTCCACTGAACCAGCCGCAATGGTAATAACGATAGTAAAATCCACTGCATTACAGGAACTGTAATACGCTCGCCAAAGGTTTTTGTAACCTGATAGGGGAAAAATGAAAGCAAAGCCAGTTTATTCCGTTGCATATAACCCAACGAATTCTCAATAAACTGGGGCTTTATCCTTACATCGGCATCCAGATATAGCAAATAATCGCCTTTAGCTTTCTGCGCAAGGTTGTAGCAAGCATAGTTCTTACCGAGCCAACCATCAGCTAGTTCCATTCCACTTACAAGGCAAATATTACGATTGTTCTTGGAGTACTGCAGTACAATTTGTGAGGTGGAATCTGTGGATTGGTCGTCATAAACCAATACTTCAATGTTGCTGTGTGTTTGGTCCAATAAATCGACCAGCAAGTTTTCGATATTCTTTTCCTCGTTTCGTGCAGGTATTAAAACCGACACTAAACTTTCCGATGTTGGCTTGTAATCCTTTAGGTATGGATTTGTGAGATAGTTGAACAAAGCCACAAGAAATCGCAAAACAGCCAGAATAACAATTGGAAGTATCAGGTAGAAAAGAATCATTGCTTAAAGTTTTTATCCTGTTGATGAATGGATTGCTTTAAAAACATATTATAGGCAAACTGAAACTGTGTGATGTTAAAACTGCCGTCGTAAATATACTCATTTAGGTAAATTGAAAGCGAAGGCTTTTTATAACTGTAGTAATCAACCAAGTTAGCAGCCATTATCACCCTACAGTTAGGTTTATCCTGCAAAATACGCTCAATTCCCTTGGCAAACTCCAACGTAATGTGATGTTGACTGAATAGTTTACCCTGCGGGTAAAACACCAATAAATTTCCTTCATCCTTAATTAGGTTGGCAGCGTATATCAAACTATCGTAAAGTCCACGCGATGTTTTGGAAATTGAAAAAGCACCCAACTTGGTAAAAAACTTATGCTTGCTTAACTCGCTTTCGAGCATCAGCAAATGGAACTTTTTATTCAGGTGATTTTTGTTTAGGTACCAAGCAATAAAGCCATCCCACCAGCTAAAATGGTTAGGAACAAGCAAAATGCTCCTGCCATCAATTTCGATATTGGAAATAACGTTAATTTACCTAAAATGACGTTTCAGAATAAAATTAAAATAATGGTTAAAGAACCACTGGTAAAATCTGCTATGCGAGGGTTTTATCATTTTTATAGTTGCTATTTTTGACCTAATAACTTAATAACTCAATCCCTAAATCACCCTAAGCAACAAATTCAATGCTC
>WBUV01000281.1 GCA_008933525.1 Bacteroidales bacterium
TGGCTTTTGTGAGTATTCCATTCCTTATAAATGCTGCACGTGAGGGTTTTGCTCTTGTTCCTGCACGTTTGGAGAAGGCTGAGCTTCATTTGTGAGCATCGCCAGCAATGGTATTTTTCACTATATCGCTTCCGTTGGCTTGGCGTAGCATTGTTTCGGGTTTGGTGATGATGTTTGCCCGTGGAATGAGCGAGTTTGGTGCAGTTGTTATTATCGCTTATCACCCTATGATTGCTCCTGTTCTTATATTTGAACGCTTTGGTACATTTGGCTTGAAGTATGCTCAGCCTGCAGCAATACTGTTTATTGGAGTTTGTTTGTCGGTGTTTATTGTTATCAGATTTTTGTCGCGGAAAGGGAAACAGAATGCTTAAGGTAGAAGGATTGTCGAAGAATTTAGGAGCATTTGCCCTGAAGGATGTTTCGTTCACTGTGAACGAGGGCGACTACTTTATGCTTTTGGGGCCATCGGGTGCTGGAAAATCGGTTATTCTCGAAACCATTGCTGGTTTGGTAAGGCCCGAATCTGGATTTATTTACCTCAATAACGAGGATATCACCCAAAAACCTATTACAAACCGTGGTGTTGGTTTGGTGTTTCAGGATTATGCAGCTTTTCCGCATATGTCGGTTTATAGCAATATTGCTTACCCATTGCGAAGAAAGGGTGTAAAGGGTAGGGCGTTGCACCGCAGGGTTATTGAACTGGCGGAGAAACTATCCATAAATCATCTGCTCGATAGAAATCCACAAACCCTTTCGGGTGGTGAACTACAGCGTATGGTGTTGGCTCGCACATTGGCACTTGAGCCAAAGGTTTTGCTGCTCGATGAGCCTTTATCGTCGCTTGATGTTCAGTTGAGGGCTGGTTTGCGTTCTGCTCTAAGGGCAATAAATAGGGAGGGTACAACCATAATACACGTTACCCACGATTACGAGGAGGCCATATCGCTAGCCAATAGGGTTGCTGTGGTGAATAAAGGAATAATTGAGCAGTGCGATACCGCCGAGGAGATATTTCAGAACCCAAAATCGATGTTTGTGGCCAAATTTACAGGAGTGCGGAATTTCTATCACGCTCAAATTATTGACACAACCGAGCACGAACTGAGGATAATCCAACTGCAAAGCAGACATAAGATTTGTGGTTACACCGACGAAAGCATTGGCGATGGCTTTGTGTGTTTTCCTGAAAGTGCTGTGAGCGTTTCCCGAACAAGCCCCAATCAGAGCGCATTAAATGTTTTCCAAGGAAAAGTTGTTGATATATTCCCCCAACGATTTGGATATGAGGTTACAGTTGATGTTGGTTTTAAGGTGATGGCGCTAGTAACTTGGGAATCCATAAACCGACTAGAACTTCAGCACGGCTCCGATGTTTGGGTATCGTTCAAAGCAAACTCGTTAAGGTTTATACCTAGGGTTTGATGTGTGAGTAGGAAGTAGGAAGAAACTTCTTCTCAAATAACCTAATAACTTAATATCTCAATAACTACTTAGGCCTTTGATACAGCCTAGTACGCTTACTATTCTGGTAAACCATAGATATGTACTGGCTTCCAAAGAATATCAGAAGGAAGATGATTGCAAAGTAGTAAAGCGATATGGTTAGGTAGAACGATACTGCAAAGATGTAAACTCCCAGCAACAAGTCGATAAGGCTTAGGAGTATACCCCAAGCAACACCGCTCTTGAAAATTGAGCCGAGTAAATCGAGCGATATTCCGATTAGTAGTATTAGTAATTGAATCCAAAGCACCCAGCTAATAATGTCGAGGTTTTCGGGAACCAACGAGAATCCTTTGTGAAGACTTTCAAGCAGTTGGTCTTTCCAGTTAATGTATAGAACTCCACACATTATTGCATTAACGAAGAAAACTACAGGCGTGATAAGAAGTCCTTTAACCGAAATCTCGTGCTTATTCTTAAGTTTTTCCTTGAATTTGATAATCATCTCATCAATAAAAACCCAGAAAAGAGTAATTGCCACAGCAATTACCCAAAAGTACCACGATTTCCAGTTAGCTATACTTTCAACTTTATCGAGGAATGCGGGAGTTTTTGGTGGTTCAATCTTTTTTAAGTAATCGGTAGAAACAAAGCCAGTTTTGCTGCCTAGTTTTACCATTACCCAATACTTATCCGATGCAAGCGCAATAATGGTATCGCCGTGTTTGTAACTGGAGATAATCTCCGAAATAGGAGAGGGGGCGCTACGAATAAATAGGCTCTTGGTATCTACAACATACCTCTCGCGGGTCTGGTAGTGAACCGGCTCAACACACGATGCCGTAATGTACAGAAATACTGCTACAAGAAGAATTCGAATAATAATACGAATCATTACCATTTAATCAGAATCCGGGGCAAAGGTATATATTAGAATGGAATAATCTTTTTTTGGTAGGGAAAAATTTTGAACGGGTATTGAGGTTATATAAAGAACAACCCCCTCAAGGGTTCAAAACTCTTGAGGGGGTAAGATTATTGGACTATATTAGTTCTCCTTTAAAACAAACTCGTCATACTCCAACTCAAATCGCAACTTGTGGCGCGATTCTTCCTGTGCAAGCGAAAGGAAAAGGTTTTTGTATTCTGTATCCTGCACTCGCTCCGAGAGGGTAAGGTAAAGGCGGAACGCCGCTTTCTCGCGTTTCATTGCAAGAACCAATGCCTGCTCGTAGTTTAGTTCGCCACGATGCTCTTCGCGCACAATGTAGTCGGCAATTTTTAGGTCTTGAACCTTCTCATTTTTGAGGGCGTTAATACCTTCTACTTTTATCTTCAAAAGCTTTGCCTTATGTCCCATTTCCTCCTGAGCAAATTGCTCAAAAGTAGCCTTCATATCGGCATTGCGGGCTCCTGCAGCCATTTTATTGTAAAATTTTACAGCGTCTTGTTCGCGTACGATTGCAAAATCGAGTATATCGTCGATATTCCTAAACTCGTTCATATTGGTTGGTTTTAGAATGTTCTAGCTTGGTTTCGAATTCCCTGTCGAATTGCATCATTATGTGGTTACAACTGCTTACAAAGTTCATATAGCCCGAATCGGAACTGGTTAATACGAACGAATACTTTGCTTGACCGTCGGTTTGGGGTAGTAGCGATAGTATTTCGGTTTGAACATCGTAAACATCCTTGCAGCCGTTGATGTTGAATTGCTTAAGCAATGCAAGCAGTTGGTCTACCGTTGTTTGCTCAACCTTTGGTGTTAATCCTTCGCGGAACGATTGTACCATATGGTTGCTGTTGGTGAACGAGCCACCAGTCTCGAACCAGAAACTTGCGGGTAATACAAGATTAGCCATTTCGGCTGTTTCGCTCATAAAGCTATCCTGTACCACAATGAATTCTGCTTTTTTCAAGTTCTCCTTAACATTGTGCTTGTGAATTGCAGTACCAACAGGGTCTTCACCAAAAATAACGATGTTCTTAAAATCTCCATTGCTGAATGACTGTTCAACATTCAAGGAGTTTGTAGGGATTTCGTCAACCTTCCACTTGGTTCTCAATTTCGATACCAATTCAGGATTGGTTATGCTTTGCATTCCAATACCTGTTTCGGGTCTAACGCCCATATCGATTAATCCGTGGGAGTTATTCTTTTGCTTCAGTGCAATTAGGCCTCCATTTGTTTTCCCTAACTTACCTGTAATAAGCATTAGGTTGAAAATCTCCTGCGCCGTGGCATTTGAAACTTCGTTTTCGGCAAATACTAGCAATGCACCAAAATCGTTGTTGAATTCATTGGCAAAGCGCTCAACCTCGGTTTGGCTAATGCCTGCGGTTTTGCATAAATCGGCAAAATTGGCAAGTAGCAATTCTGAGTCGTATTTCCCGAAATTATCACTGTGGTCGCCAATGAAAATCATATTTTGCTTGTCGTGAGTAAGCAAGTAATGGTTTACAGCCTTTACAAAGTGATAGTAGGATTGGATTTGTATAAACTCATTTGCCCTATCGGCAAGGTTGTTCTCTTTTGTAGAAATTACTGTGATTGGCTTTTTAGCAGCATTGAGCATATATCCCAACACTGGATTGTTCCTGTTAATTTGGCTTGCAAGTAAGTAGATGTGATTTGTATTTTTGATGGAATCGAAGTTGAAGTTTGCCAAAGAGTCAATTGCAAAGGCGCTATCTCCGTTCATATAGTGGAAGCTTCCAATATTGTTGGTTTTTGCAGCGGCACGTGCAAACTTCTGAACAAGGTATTGCTCCTCGTTGGTTAGCGATGCTCCTGCAAAGAATGCGTTTTGCTCAGGTTTAACCTTCTTGATTTGGTCGGAAATCATTCGGTACGCCTCATCTAAACTGATTTCTACAAACTTATCGTTGACCTTTTTCAAAGGTTTGGTGAGTCTGCTTGTGCTGTTGAACTTGCGATAACCGAACTTGCCATACATACAGAGGTTCCCATCGGCATTAACCATTCCGTTTGCGCCAGTCACCTTCATGATGTAACCTCCACGGTGGTGGAAAGTTAGCGTGCACCCCACGGAGCAGAATCCGCATATAGTTTCGAATGTTTCGGTTTTTACAGGGCCTGGTTTGAATGGAACATTCTCGGTGATAGCACCAGTTGGACAGGCCGAAATACACATACCACACGATTCGCAGGTTGTATTAGCCAAATTTTCGCCCAATGCAGGTGCAACGTAGGTTTCGAAACCACGCTTTACAAGCGTTAGAGCATTTGCTCCAACTACATCCTTGCAAATTCTAACGCAGCGTGAGCAGAGGATACACTTGTTGTTATCAATTTCGATGTATGGATGCGAGAAATTCACATTGAACTCCTTATGCTCACCCATAAATCGCATTTGATCGGCTTGGTATGTGTCGGCGTGTTGCTTTAGTTGACAATCGAAGTACTCGTTACAGC
>WBUV01000282.1 GCA_008933525.1 Bacteroidales bacterium
AGAGACAGATCCTCAAGGATATTTAAACGCTCAGCAATGGAGGGAGCCTCAATAAGCTTTTCGCGTATTGTTGTGGCCAGCTTAAACCCAACCTCGCGTGTGCCCAACATTTGATTCTTAAACTCCGAAACAGGTATTTTAAGAAAAGGGAAAAATCCCTCGGGTAAAAAGCAAACCCCAAGTATATGAACCCTGCCATCGAGCTTTATATGGGCATTAATAAAGTGGTCCTGCAGTCCGGAGAAGAACACATCGTAGAGTAGGTGCTCTTTGCCATTCAGCGTTATGTAGTGCGGAGTATTGCTTAGGTTAAACCGAAGGTTTATGTTACGTTGCGGAATTAGCTTATGGTAAAGCTGAATTTGCTCAATATCTATCTCCCAGAAGAACTTTACGTAATTCTTAAGCAATGGATGCCTAACGGGGTATCGCTTTATGGCGTGTTGCACCTGGTATTGATGTAATTATATGTATCAAAAATAAAAAATAAAACCACAAAGGACTCAAAGTATTTCATAAAGAATACAAAAATCGACTCTGTTGGTTCGCATTACAGGATACGCGCCAGCAAGTGTCCAAATTACATATTATATACATCTTAAGGTTTAGTTCTAAATACAAACAATATATTGTTTGCAAATGAAACATTTTGTATATTTGATTCGTTATCAAGGTATAACCTACATACAGCTATGGACGCTAAACTATCACAGAAAGAAATTGGACAGAGAATCGCGGAACTGCGTAAGCTAAAAGGTCTATCGCAGGCCGATTTAGCCAAAAGACTAAAAATTTCCCGCCCTTCGATAGCGCAAATTGAGCTGGGAAATAGGGGAGTTGATGCTCTGGAGCTTCAGAGCCTTTCGATGATTCTTGGTTTCTCCTTGGATGAATTTATGTCGAATGAGTTTACCGCCTCCAATACGGTTGAGTATAAGCCGAAAAGCAAAAAGCAAACAGCCGAGGAGCGTATCTCTGTACCCAAGTTTGATGTGAACAAATTCAGAAATGTACTTCTTTATATTCTCGAGAAATGTGCAGGAAAACCCAACGTGGGTGAAACTGTACTTTATAAATTGCTTTATTTCTGCGATTTTAACTACTACGAGCTTTACGAGGAGCATCTAACAGGCGCTCAGTACCGCAAGTTGCCCTATGGCCCTGTGCCTCAAAAACTCGATACCATTATTAACCAAATGATTGATGCAGGGCATATACAACGGTTTAAAACGGATTACTTTGGTTTGCAGCAAACACGCTATTTACCCCTAATAAAAGCCAACCTAACGGAGCTTAAGGCAAGCGAAAAGGAGGTAATTGATAGGGTTATTGAGCAAATGAGCGATTGGAGCGCAGCAACAATTAGCGCATATTCCCACAAGGATTTACCCTGGGAGGTAACCGATGAGGGCAACTACATTAACTACGAGCTGGCATTTTACCGCGAGGCACCCTTCTCGGTTCGCAATTACGGTAACAACGAGGAGGAACTATGAGGTTTGACGAGTTGCCCGAATTTGGTAAGGACTTAAAGGCTTTGCTAAAGCGTTTTCGAACACTAAACGACGATTTGGGCGTGGTAAAAACTATTCTGCAAAAGAAACCCGACGAACGCCCTCCATTTAGCTTTAGAATCGAAAATCTTGGAATCGAAACGTGCGTTATTAAGGTGAAGAAAATTGCCTGTAAGGCACTAAAAGGGCGCGGAGTAAACACAGGATTACGATTGGTTTATGCATATTTTCCTACCGACCAACGTATTGTTTTTATTGAACTATACCACAAAAGCGATAAGGAAAACGAGGATAGACAGCGGATTTTGAACAATTTTAAGTAGTAAAATTTAAGGCTTCACGAAACAGTAATTTAAAGCGTAAGTAATAACCAAAAGTCCCCTCAATAACCGCCAGCAGGCGGGGAGAGAGGGGATTTAGGGGTGAGTCTCCTATTAAAAAAAAAGCATAGCTTTTTAAACTACGCTTAACTAGGCTTGGTCTTGATAAATATTTGTGCCAGCAATCTTATTTTCTGATTATTTCGGTTTTGTCAATTCTTGTGTCGCTTCCAACAGTTATTTCCTTTTGTGCGGTAACTTTTTCAACTAATCCTGTTATTAGTGAAATATTGTAATTGCTAGTAACTTTAACATCGAATTTGGTATTTTGCATCTCATTCTGGAATTCGTTTGTTTTATCTTCTCCAGCATATTTGTTTACTGTATTTTTTACTGCATCGTATAGGTCCGATTCATCAATCGTTTGTGAAATTTGTATATCGCATGTAGAATCGGAGTATGCTTTTTGATAAATGCTTTTAATGTTCTGTGCAATTAAATCGCCTGTTAATGGATGTGTTATGTAAGCAGATCCTTCAATTGTGTCGGACTTTGTCATTTCAATTCCTCCTAGAGCAAAGTATAGTTGAACCTCTTGCATAAGATATGTCTCAATTTTCTCCTTTGTATTGAACATCTCCCCAACATTCATTTTAATTTGCTCTATTATTTGAGGACTCATTGTTGGCACATTTTTAAACTCATTAATAATCATATTTAATGCCTCAAAGCCTTTGGTTTGTATCTCTTCCCAATTAACAAGACCAGTAATTGTTCCGGTTGAATCGAGAGTGAAATTATACACAAAACCTGTAACTAGGTTCTCAAGTTTTTTTTCTAAAGGATTATTAACTGAGGGTAATTGGACATCCTTAATACGCCAACTACCGGTCCAGGTATTATTCTCGTTTTTTGTTAGCACTAATTCGATGTTCGAGGTTGAACTTCCCGATTGAGTGGCTCCGTTTCTTGTAACAGTTTTAGTCTTTATCAACTCTAGATTGATTATCTGACTATCGTTCCAATTTGGAATTATTGAAATGGAATCGAGGCTAATTTCCGTACGTGTTACTTTTTCCTGATTAGGGCTTTTGCATGAAACAAAACCAATTAATACAAGTGCCAGAAACATTAATTTTCTCATACAATATTCGTTTTTAGTTAAGTTATACTTGGCTCAAAGCCATTGCTTCTAAGTTGCAAAATAATCATTTTTTGTTTTAAAAGTAAATGGCAGGTATAACATCTGTGCCAGCCAATATTTCGAGTAAAAGTTACAAAACAACAACCCAACGCATTAATAATAGCCAAAAGCCCCCTCTATAACCGCCAGCAGGCGGGTAGAGAGGGGATTTAGGGGTGAGTCTCCTATTTACGCTTAGCAAAGTATTAAAAGTAAATGGCACGGATATATATCCGCGCCAGCAAAGGTATATTCCGCCAGCAATGCTTATTTATTTCTTTTGACTCTTTTTGTTATTATTCTGAATACTTTCTAAATATTTTTCCGTCTCATCAATATAATTTCTAATATATCCTGAAGCAGTAAACCGAATCTGATGTATAGAATTTAGTATTTCTTCGTTATCAGAATCAGCAACTTCATCATTTTCAATAAAAAAACTCATTGGTCCTATTGTCAAATGCTTATTTCTCCCCTTCTTTAGCAAACAATTATATTCATGAATGAAAGAGACTCGATTATATTCTTCAATGATTTGCTGAGCAGAGCCATGAATAATTGTGCCGTAAAAGTTTACTTCTTCTTGTAATAAATAAGCGTCGATCAATGGTTGTCCGAAAAAAATTGAATTTTTCATATCAACTGACATGTTCCCAAAAGATAAGGCTCCTTTAAATGGAATACCTTCTTTAAGCAAGTCTTCAGTTAAACCAGAGATAGTACAAACAATGGCATGCAAAGAATCAGGCTCTTCATCTTTGGAATAAATTATAATGCTATCAGAGTATAGTGTTGTTCTTATAAGGTTTTTATTTGCTGGATTCCACTCAATGTTAGAATTGAAGTTTGCATAATTACTTATTTTCTTCATTAGATCATAAACCTTCTTGTGTGAATCTCTCATCACTCTATCCTTAAAACCCATGATATCAAGAAATCCTACAAAGCGTTTACATGTAACTCGCCATTTAACATCTTCCATTTCTAAAATATTTTATAAAATTAGTTTGAAATTCTAATTAATAATATAATCAATATTTTGGTTTTAATATTACAATATGAGGACTTGTTAATTATGTTCTGCTATTGCTTTGCTAAAAAAACTCTGTTTAAAATCTGCGTTTATAAACTACACTTAGCAATGCTATTAAAAGTAAATGGCACGGATACATATCCGCGCCAGCAGTGTACCAAATTTTATTCAATTATTTCTTTAGAATTCTCGTTAACAGTAAGGTTGATTTTGGAAAGTAACTCATTTATGCTTTCTTTTTCCTTTTCTGTAATTGAAGCATCAAATTCTGTATCTTCAAACTTATTGTTATTAATTAATGATTTGATCATTTCAACATATGAAAAATCATCTTCGGCTATACCTGTTCTAATAAGTACTACCATTTCACCTTCTTTTTTCCTAAATATAAGTTTCATAATATATTAATTAAATTTCTTGAGATTATATTTTTTGACACGTTTTTTAATAGAGCTTTTACCTCCATCAGTTATCTCTGCAATATGATCAACGATACTTTTACTATCTAATTTTCCTTCAAGTCTGGCTGATTTAATGGTAATCGTGTTTTCTTTATTCTTGCAAAGAATAACGTTTTGTGCATCTCCAAGCATTGGTATTGTTGCATTATGAGATACTAAAATAATTTGTTTTTTAGTCTTGATATTCTTTATTGCTTTAATTAAACCTTCATTGATATACTTTGTTGCCAGATTATCTTCAGGCTGGTCAATTATTAATGGTGCCATATCACCTTCATAACCTAACATTAAATCCAGAATCACAGAAGTTTTCCAGCCTGCGCTTAATTTTTCGAAATTTCTATTATCATTAG
>WBUV01000543.1 GCA_008933525.1 Bacteroidales bacterium
TAATAAACTTAAATGTTATTAGAATGAAAAGAGTTTTAGTTGCTACTGGTGGAGGCGATTGTCCAGGCTTGAATGCCGTTATTCGGGCAATTGTTAAGCGTGCCTCACAGGAGCCAGACTGGGAGGTAATTGGAAGTATCCAATCGTTCGATGGTATTCTTCGCGAACCTACCGAAATTAGAGTTTTAGACGAAAAAGCAGTTGCAGGTATTCACGTACAAGGTGGAACCATTATTGGTACAACCAACAAGGGAGGCCCCTTTTCATGGCCTATTAAGAACAAAGATGGTTCATGGGGTGCAGTTGACCGTTCCGATGAGATGATTCGTAAACTACAGTACCTTGGCATTGATGCTGTTATTAGCATTGGTGGCGATGGTTCGCAAAAAATATCGCAACAACTATACGAGAAAGGGCTTAACGTTATTGGCGTTCCAAAAACTATCGACAACGACCTTTCAGCTACCGATTTCACTTTCGGTTTTCAAACTGCAGTTCAGATTGCCACCGATGCTGTTGATAAACTTGTAACTACTGCATCGAGCCATAACCGTGTTCTTATTCTTGAAGTAATGGGACGCTATGCAGGCTGGATTGCGCTTCACGCAGCAATTGCTGGTGGAGCAGAGGTTTGCTTAATCCCAGAGATTCCTTACGATATAAACAAAATTGCCGAGAAACTTAAGAGTCGTTACGATAAAGGTAAAGGACACGCAATTGTAGTTATTGCTGAAGGTGCAACTCCAGTTGGAGGATCGCTAACATCTGAACAAAGCGATGAGGTTGGTTACCACAACCTACGCCTTGGTGGTGTAGCCCACACACTAACCAGCGATTTGAAAAGAATTGGTTTTGACGCCGATATTCGCGAAACAGTACTTGGTCACCTACAACGTGGAGGTATCCCTGTAGCATACGATAGAGTTTTAGCAACTCAGTTTGGTGTTAAGGCTTTTGAAATGGTACTTGAAGGTAAGTTTGGTGAAATGGTTGCATACCGCCACCCCGATATCATCTCAGTTCCATTGATTGATGCTATAAATCGTCCGAATTTTGTTGAACCTACCTGCGATTTAGTAAATAC
>WBUV01000283.1 GCA_008933525.1 Bacteroidales bacterium
AAGTATTGGCCGAGGAATTCAAGGTGAGAATTGAGATGCGCCAGATTGGTGCACGTCAGGAGGCTGGCCGTATTGGTGGAATTGGCTCGTGTGGACGTGAACTTTGCTGCTCATCGTGGATTTCGCATTTCGATTCTGTAAGTACCAATGCTGCTAAGGTTCAGGAAATTTCGTTGAATCCTCAAAAGTTAGCCGGTCAGTGCGGAAAATTGAAGTGCTGCTTAAACTATGAGTTAGACAGCTACGTTGATGCCCGTAAGGATTTCCCTGATGTTACTGTACCAATCGAAACAAAGGAGGCAACTTACTTCCACTTCAAAACCGATATTTTTAAACGGATAATGTGGTTCACCAGCGACCAAGGCTCATCCGTAAACTTGGCCGAGGTTTCTGTTGATAGAGTTAAGGAAATTATTGAGTTGAACAAGAAAGGAATTAAGGCTAACAAATTGATTGAAACCAGGAAGGATGATACAATATCGAACCAACCTATTGGTTTTACCGATGGTTTAGAGGAGAACAGCCTTTCCCGATTCGACAACAAATCGCAAAACAAGAAAAAGAAAAAGAAGATTCGGTATAAAGGAAATTCGAAAAATGAGTAGAATTATAGCCGTTATTTTATTTTTAGGAATATTCGCCGTTTCGTGCGATAGAGCCGCAGTATACGACCAATCGGTAATAATACCCAACGAGACTTGGAGTGCCGATAGTATTGCAACATTTACCCTGCCTGTTGCTGACACGGTAGCAGCCTATGACCTATACATAAATTTGCGCAACACAACAGATTACCAATTCCAAAACTTATATCTTTTTGTTGATATACATGCTCCCAACGGCGCAACCCTGCGCGATACGTTTGAGTGCTACCTAGCCGATGACCATGGCAAATGGTTAGGAAAGGGCAAAGGAAGAATCTACGATAATAGATTTCTTTACCGCCAATCGGTAAAATTCTCCACCAAAGGCGATTACCGAATACAGCTACAGCAGGCAATGCGCGCTGAGAACCTAAAAGGGCTGGCTAATGTGGGGGTAAGAATGGAGCACCAAGGGGTTTCAAAATAAAAAACGGGAGTGAAAAACTCCCGTTATTATTACCAATATCTCTTTCCCTCTTCTTCATTTTCTTTTAAAGATTTAATCTCCCCATTTAAAAGTTCATCGAATTTTATTCTATGAAAAAACATGTTAATATGATCATCTTTACGCGGAAAATCTCTCTTTATTTTAAACTTTATTTTTGATTTAATTTGTTCATCAATTTCATTTAACTCATACGGTGTTATTGCAGTGCTTGAGATGAGCCTAAAGGTTATTTGAATTGGATTACCGTCAGAATCTAAAGCAAAAAGAAGTTCTAACTTCTCATCCGACGATATTAATTCCTTAATTCTTTTATTGTCAAAAACACTTTTTAATATTGCGCTAAATTCCTTTTCTGAATTTATAAAAACTTTGACGGACTCGCCTTTTTCCATTTTTAACTTGTAATTAACACGCTCATCGGTTACTGACTTTTTTACGGTGATTGTGTTTGTGCTGCTATACATCTTACAAACAAATTGTCCGCTTTTGGTGTTGTTTACGCCTTCGGTCCAAATGTTTTGGGCATAAATACTGTTATTTGTCAAAAGTATTATACCTATTAGTAATCGAATTGTAATTTTTTTTGTATTCATAATTAGTATTTTTTTGGACATCCTGCTAATAAATCTTGAATTACACTCAGTTTTGGGAATGATTCAGAAACACACCCTGCATATTCAGGATTATTGTTATTAAAAATTATGATTAAGTCATCATACGTTTTTAAAGCAATTGAGGTTAATCCGTTATTAATAATTTCATCGAACCAAGCCATAAATGTACCCTGCTCATCTATACTTAAATCTTTAAATAGTACGGGTAACTCTCCAAACCCTTTTTGATACCAATAAATTGCGTACATTACCTTTGCTTCAAACTCCATATTTGTGAAACCGGGCATCCCAGGGCCGTACTGTCCCAATCCTCCATTGTAGAATTGGTTTTGGTATGCATGCATAAGTTCCTCGTATAGCCTTGCCTCATTCACTTCGCTAACATTCCGGAATTGTACTTCATTGGTGTTGTACTCGTACTCTCCGTAAGTGCTAGTTCCCATACAAGGATCAATCTCGTAACGGACATTTTTTGTAGAGTCTATTATTTTGTTGCTAGCGCAGTGATCTCGTCTTGAGATTCCATTCCTAGTATTTTTTATGGTTTGAGATTCTTCATAAAGTACAGGCCGAGCACAGTCTTCTTCCTCCTGCTCGTCAATTTCATCCCCACCACTATCACCTCCTCCATCGCCAGGGTTTCCCTCATTACCCGTTGGGTAAAATGCAAGATCTGTGGTGGATGCCACATAAACAGCCCTGTAGCTACAAGAGGTGTAGCTGTAGTTCAGTGTTGCCCCATGGTCAACACTGGTGTACACATCGTAGCAATCGGGCACCCAGACAACTTCCTTGGAGTCTCCCAGGTGAGGTTTCGTAAACCTTTCGCCAGCCTTGGCCTTACCGTACAGAGTGTTTTGGTAGTGCAGAACTAGGTCGGAGGTTAGGGTGTCGTCACTGTTTCCCTCAAATATTTTTAGGTAACTAATGTGGGTGGAATCAATAAAAGCAAAGACAGCAGTTATGGAATCCTTTTCAGCAGCCCGGATGGGAACAAATAGCATATTGCCCGATTTTCGGTATTGTGTTCGCCCAACCTCCCAGCGGGGCTGCCCATATCGGTGCGATAGGTCAAAAATAATTCCTGTGGAGTCGTTCATCGCTAAAAGGCGGCTCACCATCTCATCCCGAAAACCGTCCTCCTTGCGCTGGTAAGTCTTAAAGAAAAGATTCATGGCCTCCTGTTGGCTAAGGATTTGGCTGCTTGGTTGCTTTACATCATCTCGCTCGCAGCCCAAAAACAGCAATGACAGAACCACCCCAGCAACAGCTAACTGCCTGATTCTGGGGGGGGGTAAGTTTTAAACTCATAGATTATTAGGGTTTTAAGGTTTTCACCGCTAAGATATAAATTTGTTTAAATGCTACAAATGTTTTGCTTATTGCAATTTTGAATAAACATCACAGAGCTCAATCCCTGACTTAGTTTTAAATACTGGCAGCGTTAGTTTCCCATTATTTTAATCTGTTGATTTGTTTTTCTATTTTTGCGGCAAAATAATTATAAATATCTGTGGCAAAGAATAAGCTAAGGCGATTCGCTGAGAACGAGACATTTGAGAATCTTTTTCAGCCAACCATGTCCGATGTAATGAATGGCGATTTTCATTTAAAGGGTAACTGGCGTAGCAATTACTTCAAGAATAACAATCCAATTGTGCTGGAATTGGGCTGTGGCAAGGGAGAGTACTCTGTTGGACTAGCCAAAATGTTCCCGGAGAAAAACTTTATTGGTGCCGATATTAAAGGTGCGCGCCTATGGCGTGGAGCCAAAACTGCCGTGGAAGAAAAATTGGGCAATGTGGCATTTATCCGTACAAGAATTGAGCATATAGCATCGTTCTTTTCCCCCGACGAGGTGGATGAGATTTGGGTAACTTTCCCCGATCCTCAACCACGCGAGAAGAAATCGAAGAAAAGGTTAACATCGAGCCGATTCCTTAACCACTACGCAAAGTTCCTTAAGCCTAACGGAATTGTTCATCTTAAAACCGATAGTCAGGCTTTGCACGCCTACACAAAATCAGTAATAGAGTACAATAACCTTAAGTTTAATGTTTGCACCAACGATCTGTACGCCACTGTGAAAGACGATCCCATTCTTGGTATCAGAACCCACTACGAGCAGCTATTTATGGAAAAAGGATTTACCATAACCTATATCAACTTCCAGCTAAACCACGCTGGACCATTCAATGAACCAGACTCCCAGGACGAATAACGATAACTTTTTCGAGAAAGTTTACGAGGTTACTCTCCTTGTTCCCGTTGGAAGAGTTACATCGTACGGTGCAATTGCGCGTTACTTGGGCTCGGCACAATCGGCCCGAATGGTTGGCTGGGCTCTAAATGTTTGCCATACCTACCACAAATGGGTTCCTGCACATAGAGTTGTAAACAAAGCCGGGCAATTAACAGGAAAGATACATTTCCCCGGAAGCAACACAATGCAGGAGATGCTCGAATCGGAAGGCATTAAAATTGAAGACAATACAGTGGTAAATTTCGAAAAACTTTTCTGGGATCCGAACATTGAGTTGGAATAGATGTTTACCTAGTTAATGGTTATTTGTGGGATAAAATGAACATAAATAATTCTATCCCATTTACTAATGTGTAAACATATTGAGTCTAAAAAATAATCTATCTTTGTGCATTAATTTAAACTAAATCAAAACAATGAGTTTGAATGTTGGTGGGGTAAAGCAAGTTCTGCAAAAAGTAATTCACCCCGAAACAGGCAAGGATATTGTAACCATGGAAATGGTTCAAGGCTTGAAAGTTGTTGATAGCAAGGTTTCATTCACGCTGAAGCTTACCAAAAAGAACGATCCATTTGCCTCATCAATTAAAAAATCGGCAACCAAGGCTTTAAACGATGAGTTTGGAGCAGACTTGCAGGTTGACATTACCATTATGGCCGATGTTGCGCCAAGAGTTTCACCATTAAAGGAGAAAGCATCGGTTAGCAAGGTTAAAAATATTATTGCCGTTGCCTCCGGCAAAGGTGGTGTTGGCAAATCGACAGTTGCAGTGAACCTAGCGGTTGCAATTGCAAAAACTGGCGCAAAGGTTGGGTTGATTGATGCTGATATTTATGGCCCATCAATCCCAAAGATGTTCAACCTTGAGCATGCTAGGCC
>WBUV01000284.1 GCA_008933525.1 Bacteroidales bacterium
CCCTTTATAGTTTGTTTACTCCTAACAATAAGAAGTTCCTTATAAACGCTTGAGTCCTGATCAATTAAACCAATCAGGTAAGAGGGTATTTTCGACTCGTTGGGCCATTGAATGTTTTGTGCAAAGTTTATGATTAAAGCCGCCTTTATCTTTGCCTCGGAAACTTCCTGGTTAAATGGATTTGCATTTAACCAAAAGTTACCTAGTAATAGAAAAACTAATAAAATCAGCCTGTTTCGCATAAATTTGCATGAAATAACTGCAATATAAAGAAATATTTATAACCAAGCAATGCTATAGTTTGACAATTAAACATTTCCTTTTGCGAGGTTAATTATTTGATATATTTTTGCTAACTCAAATTCCGAAAAAAAGAACCCGAGATATGACACAGGAAGAATTATTCAAAAAATTGATTGCGCATTGCAAGGAGTACGGCTTTGTTTTTCAGTCGAGCGAGATTTATGACGGTTTAAGCGCTGTATACGATTACGGACAGAATGGTGTTGAACTGAAAAACAACATTCGCCGTTACTGGTGGGAAGCGATGACCCGCCTTAACGAAAATATTGTAGGAATTGATGCTGCAATTTTTATGCATCCTCAAACCTGGGTTGCATCCGGACACGTTGGCGCTTTTAACGACCCGCTAATCGACAATAAGGATAGCAAAAAACGTTACAGAGCTGATGTTCTTATTGAAGATTGGATTGCAAAAATCGATGATAAAATCAACAAAGAAGTCGAAAAGGCCGCAAAACGCTTCGGTGATACTTTCGACGAGGCAATGTATCGCCAAACAAACCCTCGGGTAATGGAGTATCAGTCCAAAATCGACGAGGTTAACAAACGTATGGTTGCTGCACTTGAGGCTAGCGATTTAGCAGAGGTAAAAAAAATAATTGAGGATTGCGAAATAGTTTGCCCAATATCTGGATCGAAAAACTGGACCGATGTTCGCCAGTTCAACCTGATGTTCGACACTAAGCTAGGATCGGTTACCGACGAGGCAAACACCATTTACCTCCGACCTGAAACTGCACAGGGTATTTTTGTGAACTACCTTAATGTTCAGAAAACTGGACGTATGAAAATTCCGTTCGGAATTGCCCAGGTTGGGAAAGCATTCCGTAACGAAATTGTGGCTCGTCAGTTTATTTTCCGCATGCGCGAATTTGAACAAATGGAAATGCAGTTCTTTGTTCGCCCTGGCGAAGAGATGAAATGGTACGAGTTCTGGAAAGAAACCCGTATGCGTTGGCATAAAGCCATGGGGTTGGGCGATAATAAATACCGATTCCATAAACACGAGAAATTGGCACACTACGCAAATGCTGCTTCTGACATTGAATTCCAATTCCCATTCGGATTTAAGGAGGTTGAGGGAATTCACTCACGAACCGATTTCGACTTGAGCAATCATCAAAAGTATTCGGGCAAAAAGTTACAGTACTTCGACCCAGAAACAAACGAAAGTTACGTACCTTTCGTGGTTGAAACATCGATTGGTTTGGACAGAACATTCCTTTTGGTGCTATCGTCGGCATACAACGAGGAAAAAATTACCAAAGAGGATGGAACTGTTGACGAAAGAGTAGTACTTAAAATTCCTGCAGCCCTTGCTCCTGTGAAATTAGCTATTTTCCCATTGGTTAAAAAAGATGGACTACCCGAAAAGGCTCGTAAAATTATGGATGAATTAAAATTCGACTTTGCTTGCCAGTACGAAGAGAAGGATACCATTGGTAAACGCTACCGTCGCCACGATGCAATTGGTACACCATTCTGTATTACAATCGATCACCAAACCCTAGAGGATGAAACAGTAACTATTCGTTACCGCGACACCATGGAGCAGGAGCGAGTTCCTGCCTCGAAACTGAGAGGTATTATGATTGAGAAGGTTTCAATCTCAAATCTTCTGAAAAAGATATAGCTTACTCATAAATAATACAAAAAAGCAAGGGTTGAATATACGCCTTGCTTTTTTTATTAATCGTTCAATCCTCTTTTTTAATATATTTGAAGTTTGAATTAAAATTGTTCAATTAACTCTAATCCGAATGAACAAAGAACAAATTGGCAGAGTACTACCTCACCTGGTTGCCCCAATCATTTTTATAATTATTTCATTGGCATTCTTTTCGCCATTACTAGAAGGGAAACGACTTGCACAGCACGATATTGCAATGTGGAAAGGCGGCGCTAAGGAAATTCTGGATCATAAGGAAAAAACTGGAGAAGTTAGCCTATGGACCAACAGCATGTTTGGAGGTATGCCTGCATATTTAGTTTCGGTTCAGTATACCCACAACCTGCTGCAGTATGTCGATAAAACCTTCAACGTAATACATCGACCTGCCAGTTATATTTTTATCACAATGATTGGATTCTACATTCTACTCCTTGTGATGGGTGTAAGTCCATGGCTAAGCATAGTGGGTGCTGTTGCCTACGGATTATCAACCTACTTTATTATTGTTATTGGTGCGGGACACAATGCAAAAATTAGAGCGTTGGGTTATGTGGCTCCAATGATTGCAGGCATGATACTCTCGTTTAGAGGCAAATTAATCAGCGGATTGGCTCTGTTTTCACTATTCCTTGGCCTAAACCTATACAACGGACATCCCCAGATTACCTATTATGCAGGCTTTATAATGATAGCCTTGTTTATTGCATTTGTAATTGATTCGTACCAGAATAATACACTCAATACAATTGGTAAAAAAACTGGAGTACTTGTTATTGCAGGAATTTTGGCTATTGGTGCCAACTTTAGTCAACTTTGGTTTACTTACGATTATGGAAAAGATTCGATCAGGGGAAAATCGGAGCTAACCGACGATTTGCATAATAAAACCACTGGGCTGGACAAAAATTACGCCACACAGTGGAGCTATGGCCCTGCAGAAACTTTCAATTTGCTAATACCAAACCTTATGGGAGGTGCCAGCGCAATGAATATTGGGGAGAAATCCGAAACGTTCAAGTTCCTGCGCAAGAATGGGGTTCCAATGAATCAAACCCAAGCAATTACCAACCAACTTCCAACTTACTGGGGTCCGCAACCATCTACCTCGGGTCCGGTTTACATTGGTGCAATTGTAGTATTCCTATTTGTTCTTGGGCTTTTTCTTATTAAAAATGCAACCAAATGGGCAATTCTGGGGGTTACTGTACTGGCAATATTCTTATCGTGGGGCGATCATTATCCAATGAATTGGTTAACGGACTTATTCCTTCACTATTTTCCTGCATACAACAAGTTTAGAACAGTATCAATGATTTTAGTGATTGTTCAGTTCGCCATGCCATTCTTAGGCTTTTTGGCGTTAAAGGAAATTTATGATGGAAAGGTAAATAAGGTAGACTTCATGAAGTCCTTTAAATGGTCGTTGGGTATAACCGGAGGGTTATGTTTATTATTCATGGTTCTTGGTGGTGCAATGTTTAATTTTAGCGGAACTATCGATCAGCAACTACTGTCATCAGGATGGCCACAGGAACTGCTAAATGCAATTAAGGCCGATAGGCAAAATCTACTATGGAACGACTCCGTGCGATCGCTGGTATTTGTTCTTATTGGGGCTGGATTAGTTTACGCTTTATACATCAAAAAATTAAAGCCTGCATACTTCCTTGTTGCCCTAGGTTTGTTTATTACTGTTGATTTATGGGTGGTAAATAAACGCTATATGGATAATAAAAACTTTGTTACTCCAACCATGGTGGAGGAACCATTCAATGCCACCGATGCCGACAGAGTAATACTTGCCGATACCGATCCTAACTTTAGAGTATTTAACCTAACAGTTAGTCCCTTTAACGATGCCTCAACATCATACTTCCATAAATCCATTGGCGGATATCACGGGCTAAAATGCGTCGATACCAAGAGGTAATAGAAAAGCACCTATCCACAGGCAATATGGCCGTCCTAAACATGCTCAACACCAAGTATTTTATTCAACCTTCCAAAAATGGCCCTATAGCAATGCAAAACCCCGAGGCGTTGGGGAATGCTTGGTTTATTAATGACATTAAACTGGTTGAGAATGCGGACGAGGAGATAGCTGCGTTAAACGGATTCAACCCTAAACTTACTGCAATTGTTGATAAACGTTTTGAGGGTTCGGTGAAGAATTTCGTTACAAGTAACGATTCATCAGGATTCATAAAACTCGATGTTTATAAGCCAAACAAATTGGTTTACACTAGCTCTAGTTCTACCGATAGAGTAGCCGTTTTCTCTGAAATTTATTACAATAAGGGATGGAAAGTGACAATTGATGGGAAACCTGCAGAGCATTTTAGAGCAAATTACATTCTTAGAGCCATGGTTGTTCCTGAGGGTAATCATAAAATTGAGTTTGTGTTCGATCCGGAAATGTGGTACATTGGACGTAATATTGATCTTGCATCGTCGCTTCTTATACTCCTAATATTTGCAGGATGGGTTGGAATGAGTATTTACAAAAAGGAACTGTTACACTAAGAGATACCTGATAAAACTATGAAAAACCAAGAATCAAAAGTAAGCAGTCAACGACTTAGGAGTTCATACCTTTCGTCTATCATTAGTATCTCATTGGTACTGTTTATGCTGGGCATGCTTGGTTTACTAATCATTAGTGCAAAAAAGTTGTCGGATTATGTAAAGGAGAATATAGGTTTCTCGGTTTTTCTCAACGATGGAGTTAGCGATGCCGAAGCAAATTATCTCCGAAAAGTACTGGATGCATCCAACTATGTTAAATATACCCAGTATGTTAGTAAAGAGGATGCTGCTAACCTTATGGAACAAGAACTTGGCGAGGACTTTATCGATTATATTGGTTATAATCC